>JAWWPE010000030.1:0-5327 GCA_033850895.1 Nocardioidaceae bacterium
CATGCACGTCGGCAGCGCGGCCGGTCAGCGGGAACGCGGCGCCATCGCCGTTGGTGGTGGAGTCGATGTCGCCGAACGCGGACTTGACGCTCGCGACCACGGTCGACGTGTTGCCGATCCGGGTCGGGTTGATCTGACAGGTGAACTTCGCCGGGCTGTATCCGCGCAGCGCCGAGGCCAGTGCGCGGGCGTAGTTCTCGTGCTGGGCGTACGCCGCCGGGGCGGCCGACCGTTGCACGCGCTGCGCAGCGTCGGTGATGGCCATCGACTGGTAGCCCTTGACCTTGACCAACGCGTCGTAGAACGCGCCGATCGCGTGTTGTGGGTCGCGAACCTGCGCGGCGGTGCCCCACCCCTGAGACGGTCGCTGCTGGAACAGCCCCAGTGAGTCGCGGTCGCCGTACGTGATGTTGTGCAGCTTGGACTCCTGGAACGCCGTCGCGATCGCGATCGTGGTGGCGCGGGGCGGCAGCCCTCGACGTTGGGCGATCGCCGCGATGAGCGTGGACCAGCGGCCCTGCTCGAGGTCGATCTGGGCTCGGGTGGCACCGACCTCGGCCACGCAGTACTCGCTCCGGGTCGGCGCGTGATCGCGGAGGGCGGTGGCGAACAGCACTCCGGCAACCACCAGCCCGAGCACCACGAACCAGCGAAACCTCATTCAGTTGGCGTGCAGCGCGGAGTTGAGCTCGATACCCGTGCGCTCACCGCGTGGCCTGGCCTCGATGGCGCCGGTCTGGCTGTTGGTGATGAACAGGATGCCGTCCTCACCGGACAGCTCGGACGCCTTGAGGACGGTGCCATCGGGCATCGTGACCTTCGTGCCCGCCGTGACATAGGTGCCGGCTGCGACGACGCAGTCATCGCCGAGCGAGATGCCGATGCCGGCGTTGGCGCCGATCAGGCTGTTCTCGCCGACGCTGATGACCTGCTTGCCGCCGCCTGACAGGGTGCCCATGATCGAGGCGCCGCCACCGACGTCCGAGCCGTTGCCGACCGTGACGCCGGCGGAGATCCGGCCCTCGACCATCGCGGTGCCGAGCGTGCCGGCGTTGTAGTTGACGAATCCCTCGTGCATCACGGTGGTGCCCTCGGCAAGGTGGGCACCGAGTCGTACGCGATCGGCGTCTGCAATCCGTACGCCAGACGGCACGACGTAGTCGGTCATCCGCGGGAACTTGTCGACGCTGGTGACCTGCACCTGGAGTCCGGCGCCGCGCGCCCGCGAACGGGTCTCCTCGAAACCCTCGACCGCGCACGGCCCGATCGAGGACCACACGACATTGGTCAGCAAACCGAAGATGCCGTCGAGGCTCTGCCCGTGCGGAGCCACGAGCCGGTGCGACAGCAGGTGCAGGCGGAGATAGACGTCGTACGCATCGGCCGGCGGCTCTTGCAGATCGACGATCTCGGTGTGCACCACGACGAGCCGGACCTGACGGATCGGGTCCTCGCCGGCCAGCGCCGTCAGCTCAGCAGGCTCGGGCTGGGAGTCGGGTGATGCCCCAAGACTGGGCGACGGGTACCAGACATCGAGCACCGTGCCGTCGGGTGTCAGGGTCGCAACACCGTACGCGTAGGCGCCGGGGTGGTCCGCGGAAGTCATGTCCCCAACCTATCTTCGACCGCGTCAGGCCTTCGGCAGGCCGTCCTTGGTGCACAAGCTGCCGATGTCGGACGTCCGGTCGTCCTTGATGTAGCGGAACATCTTGGGCGCCCGCACCGGGTCCCAGGTCACCGCGAAGTCGCGCAGCGGCACCGTGCAGTTGAGGCCGCCACCACCCATCGCCGACGACAGCGCGAGCGCGAACTTCAGCAGGGCGAACGGTCCGACATTCTCGCCGATCCGCAACGAGCCGGCCGCGCCACCGGCGACGCTCTTGTAGCGGAACGGGTTCAGCACGGTCCACGGCGACTTGACCTTCGACGAGATCGAGCCGAGCACCTCGCGCTGGCTCTGCTCACGCTGGATGTCCTGGGTCGCGTAGACGTGCCGTGCTCGGGAGTACGCCAGGGCGGTCTTGCCGTCCGCGTTCTGGCAGCCCTTCTTCACGTTGAGGCCCGAGTCCTTGTCCTTGAGGCGGGCCTTGGGGCAGATGGTCACCCCACCGACCGAGTCGACGACGTTGACGAGGCCGCCGAAGCCGATCTCGACGTAGTCGTCGATCCGGATGCCGGTGTTGTTCTCGATCGTCTTGACCAGCAGCTTCGGGCCGCCGTAGGCATACGCCGCGTTGATCTTGGTGCGCCCGTAGCCGGGAATCGCCACGAGCGAGTCGCGGGGGATCGACATCAGGAGCTTGGGGCCGGAGCCCGTGTGCAGCAGCAAGATGGTGTCGGTGCGCGCACCGGACGCGTTCCCGGTGGTGAGTTCCTTGCGCTGCTCTGCGGTCAGTCCACGGCGACTGTCGGAACCGACGAGGAGGTACGTCGTCCCGGGCTGGTCGTCGGGTCGACTCCCTCCGGGTTCGGCGTCGACCTTGGCGATCTTGCCCCAGGCCCAGATCGGTACGGCGACGAGAAAGACGATCCACACAAGGGCGACGACGCCGACGATGCGACGCCACTTGCGTGCGTTGCTGAGGGTGCGGGGCGGCTTCGGACCCGACGGCGGTCTCTTGCCACCAGGCGGCGGAAGGTTGGGCGGCGGGAGGTCCGAGCCGGACTTCGGCGGCGGGGTCGTCTCGGCGGGCTTGTCGCTGGGCTTGTCGCCGTACAGCCAGCCGTACTCGCCTTCTGACCACTCTCCTGGCATGCAGAAGACCGTACCTGACCACCTGCGACACGGTCCCCGAGCGCGCTGACCGGCGACAAAAATTGATTCGCTGTTTCGGCGCGCCCTCAACCTCGAGTTGAGAGTTTGTGTGGATACTGAGAATCGCCTCAGCCTCTTCCCCACGTGAGGACACCATGTCTGACGTTCGCTCGAGTGTGATGGGTGGGTCGTATGCCCGCCCAGCCGACACCTCTGCTCGCATCCAGTTCCGCCGCGCCCTGACGCTGACCGCCATGACGCTGGTCATGCCCGGTTCGGCCCAGCTCGTGATGGGCAACCGCCGGGTCGGCAAGATCAGCATCCGGATCTGGTTGGGGTTCCTCGCCGTCGGGGCCTTCTTCGTGTTCAAGGCGCTGACCTCTCGGCAGGGCCTGTTCGCCCTGATCACCGATCCGCATCTGCTGACGCTCGGCCGATGGATCCTGATCGGCGGGGCGATCGCCTGGGTCGCGCTGATCGTCGATGCGTGGCGCCTCGGTCGACCGCGTGAGCTGGCTCGGCGCCACCGACTCTGGATGACCGGCCTCAACAGCGTGCTGTGCTTCGTCACGGCCGGAACGATGTTCTTCGCCGCACACCTGGTCGCCGTGCAGAGCTCGTTCATCGGCACGGTGTTCGCCTCCAACACCGTCTCGGAGGCCGCCCACGGCCGCTACAACGTGCTGCTTCTCGGCGGTGACTCCGGTCCAGATCGCAGCGGCCTGCGCCCCGATTCGCTGACCCTCGCGAGCATCGACAAGTCCACCGGACGTACCGTCCTGATCGGCCTCCCGCGCAACCTGCAGAACGTCCCGTTCCCCAAGGGTTCGGTGATGGCCAAGCAGTTCCCTGAGGGCTTCAACTGCCCCGGCTGCGAGCTCAACGGCGTCAACACCTGGGCCAACGACCACGCCTCGTTGTTCAAGGAGAAGACGCCGGGCATCGACGCCACGATGGGCGCGGTGGAGCAGATCACCGGACTCAAGGTCAACTACTACGCGCTGGTCAACATGCACGGGTTCTCCAAGCTGGTCGACGCGGTCGGCGGAGTCACGGTCAACGTCAAGCAGCGGACGGCCATCGGTGGCATCGGGTCGCCCATCAGGGGCTGGATCCCGGCCGGCACGCACAAGCTCACCGGGGACCAGACTCTCTGGTACTCCCGCAGCAGGGTGCAGAACGACGACTGGTCGCGCATGGGGCGCCAGAAGTGCGTCATGAACGACATGCTGCACCAGCTCAGCCCGCAGAAGGTGCTGCTCAACTTCTCCAAGCTCGCCGGCTCCGGCAAGGCGTTGCTGACCACGAGCATCCCGCAGCAGGACCTCGACGTGTTCCTCAACCTCGCACTCAAGGCAAAGACCCAGAAGACGTCGACCGTCTCGCTGGTGCCGCCGGTCATCTACACCGGCAACCCGGACTTCAAGAAGGTCCGCCGCCTGGTCGACCGGGCGATCGCCAAGGCCGAGGGCAAGGCAACGACGAAGGGCGGAATCACCCAGGCGTCGCTGAGGATGCCGAAGCTCACCGATGACACTTCTGATCCCCGCAAGGCCAACCAGACCGCCAACCTCGACGCAATCTGTTAGCGCGTACCTGAGCGCAGACTGAGATCATCGGGTTCGTGTCAGTGACGTCCCCGTCATCAGTGATAATGGATGCTTCGTGGCCACCCCGACCGTGAGGCAGCATGTCGCATCGCGCAAGTGTTCTGGGCCGCGGCTACCGGGATCGCCACCTGGATTCGCCGCGCGTGCGATTCCGGCGCGCCATCATGCTGGTGCTGATGACCATCGTCGTGCCGGGCTCGGCGCAGATCGCGGTCGGCAAGAAGGCGGTGGGCTGGTTCGCCGTGACCGTATGGGTGGGGCTCGTCGGGGGCGGCGCCTACATCCTCTACAAGCTCCGCACTGACCGGGCAACGGTGATCGACTGGTTCACCGACAGCGATGTCCTGATGGCGGTTCGCATCGCCACGGTGGTGCTCGCGGCGTTGTGGCTCCTGCTGTTCATCGATGCCTGGCGTCTCGGGTCGACGTTCCGGCTGACGTTCTTCCGGGCTGCGCTGATCACGATCGTCAACGTCGCGATCATCGGCAGTGTCGCGGGCTCTGCAGCATACGCCCAACAGCTCATCCACGTCTCGCGCGACACCGTGACCCACGTGTTCGTGGCGAAGAAGACGTCCAAGCCGCTGGAGGGTCGCTACAACATCCTGCTGCTGGGCTCTGACGCCCGCAAGGATCGCGTCGGCGTGCGTCCAGACTCCATGACGGTGGCCAGCATCGACACCAACACCGGGCGCACCGTCCTGGTCTCGTTGCCGCGCAACCTGCAGAACGTGCCGTTCTCCAAGGGTTCGCCGATGCGGAAGGTCTACCCGTACGGCTACAACTGCGGTCCGACCTGCCTGCTCAACGCCGTGCACACCGCCGCGCAGAACCGCACCGACCTCTATCCGCACAGCAAGGATCCCGGGCTCGACGCCACGATCGACGCGATCCAGGGCGTGACGCACCTCAAGATCAACTACTACGTCATGGTCAACCTCAACGGCTTCAAGGGCCTCGTC
>JAWWPE010000038.1:0-5488 GCA_033850895.1 Nocardioidaceae bacterium
TTGCCGGGCTTGCGCTGGAGGTGCTCGTCGAGGTCGAGGGTGTTGCTGGCCTCGCGGACCTTCTCGTCGATCTCCTTGTCGCTCTTCTTGGCCAGGCGGAGCGGAAAGGCGATGTTCTCGTAGACCGTGAGGTGAGGGTAGAGCGCATAGTTCTGGAACACCATCGACAAGTTGCGATCACGCGGAGCGAGGTCGTTGACCCGCTTGCCGCCGATCACCATGTCGCCGGACGTGATGTCCTCAAGGCCGACGATCATCCGCAGCAGCGTGGACTTGCCGCACCCCGAGGGTCCTACGAGGATCATGAACTCGCCGTCGGCGACGTCGATGCTGATGTCGTTGACGGCTGGGAAACCGTCGCCGTACTTCTTGACGATGTTCTTCATCTCGATGGCAGCCATGGATCAACCCTTCACTGCGCCGGAGGTGAGGCCGGCGACGATCTTTCGCTGGAACAGCAGGACGAGGACGACGATCGGGACCGTGACAACCACCGATGCCGTGGCGAGCTGGGAATAGGGGGGATTGAACTGATCGGAGCCGACGAAGAACGACAGCTGTGCGGGCACGGTTCGCGCTCCTGTGGTCGACGTCAGCGAGATCGCCAGGACGAATTCGTTCCACGCGAAGAAGAAGGTCAGGATCGCGGCGGTGAACACGCCCGGTGCGGCGAGCGGAACGATGACCTTGCGGAACGCCTGCCACGACGTGGCGCCGTCAACCTGGGCCGCCTGCTCCATCTCCCACGGGATCTCCCTGAAGAACGCCGACAGGGTCCAAATGGCGAGCGGCAGCGTGAACGACATGTAGGGGATGATGAGCCCCCACTTGGTGTTGAACAGGTGCAGCGTGGTCCACAGGTCGAACAGTGGGCCGACGAGCGAGACCACCGGGAACATCGCGATCGCGAGCGCGAGCGAGAGGACCAGGCGCTTGCCGCGGAACTCGAGACGCGCGATGGCGTACGCCGCGAGCGTTGCGAAGATCACCGCGAACAATGTCGAGGCCAGCGAGACGATCGTGGAGTTTAGCAGCGCCTTGAGGAAATCGTCGTTCTGCAGGATGTCCTTGTAGTTCTGCAGGGTCCAGTGCTTGGGGAGGAACTGCGGGCTGCCGGTGGTCGTCTCGGCCGTGGTCTTGAACGACAACGACAGGATCCAGGCGATGGGCAGCAGGCACCACACCAGGATCACGACGAATCCGGCGCCGGTGCCGACTTTCGTGCGGTCCATGTCAGGCCTCCCCTCGGGCCGCGGCGAGATCGACGCGGAACAGCTTGACGATGATCCACGCCAGCAGCAGGACGGTCAGGAACAGCAGGACCGACAGCGCGGACCCCATGCCGAGCTGGAACTGCTCGATGACCTGGCGATAGGTCAGGAACGAGGACGACTCGGTGTTCTGGGCGCCCTTGGTCATCACGAAGATGTTGTCGAAGATGCGAAACGCGTCGAGCGCGCGGAACAGGACGGCGACCATGATCGCGGCGCGCATGTTGGGCAGGATGACCTTGTAGAAGCGCTGCCACCAGGTTGCGCCGTCGACCTTGGCGGCCTCGAGCATGTCCTCAGACACCTGCGAGAGACCGGCCAGTAGCAGAAGCGCCATGAACGGCGTCGTCTTCCAGATCTCGCTGACCATGATCGCGAAGATCGCCGTCCAGTGCCCACCGAACCAGTTGGTGTCGGCGGAGATGCCCGGGAGCCAGGAGAACCAGCTGTTGACGTAGCCGTTGTTGATGCTGAACGTGAACTGCCAGGCGAAGGCCGAGACGACCGTAATGATCCCGTAGGGAATGAGGATCGAGGTGCGGATCGCGCCACGGGCGAAGACGATGCGGTGCATCACCATCGCGAAGGCGAAGCCAATGACCAGTTCCACCCCGACCGTGACCAACATGATCAGCACCGTGTTGCCCATGTCCCGCCAGAACAACCCGTCCGTCAGTGCAGAGACGTAGTTGGAGAGGCCGACGAACTCGCGATCGTCGGGTGTCGTGAGGCGGTAGCGGAACAGTGACAAGTACAGAGCCCGCAGCATCGGATAGGCCGTGACGACGAGCATCAGGATGACGGCCGGAAGCACGAGGCGCATGCCCAAGCGGTTCTCGGCCCTCGAGCGCTCGGTGGTGGCCGGTCGCTCAGCGGTGACGGCGGTCATCGGCGATTCCTCTCATTCACAGGAGCTTCGATCCGTCGAGGACGTCCTTGATGAACGAGGCGGAGCGCTTCGGCGTCGACGGTGAGACCCTGCTGGCTGGATGCCATGTGCTCTGGAGCGAGCTGGAGATGTCACTCCAATAGGGGGTGACCGGGCGTGGGCCGGCGTCTTCGATGCTGGACTGGAATGCCGCGAGCAGGTCTGCGGGGTAGGCCTTAGTCAGCACCTTCTGCGCGTACGCAGCCGAGCTGGACGGCATGTTGCCGGTCTCGGCGGCATACTGAGCCTGGTTCTTCGCCGAGGTGATGCAGGTGAGGGCGTCGAGCGCCTCGCTCTTGTGGCTCGATGCCTCGTTGACGCCGATGTCGATGCCGCCCAGTGGCGGGCGAGAGGCGTTGTCGGCCGTCGTACGTGGATAACGAGTGAAACCGAGGTCTTTGGACACCGTCTTGTCGGCCTTGTACTGGGAGTAGATGAACGTCCAGTTGACGATGAACCCACCGCGTGGCGAGCCGAACGGACCGAGCACGGTGCCTTCATTGGAGACCGAGAGGTCGGGCATCTTGGCGGGGGACTTCGCGAGCTTTTCAAGCACTCCGGCAGCTGCTTTGCCGGCTGCGGAGTTGATGTCGACCTTGGCGTCGACGCCCTTGCTGACGTCGGAGACGATGTCGCCACCTGCTCCTTGGACGAGGGCGTTGATCAGCACCGAGTAGCCCTCGTACTTGTTGGCCTGGACGCCCACCGTCGTCTTGGTCTTGGCCGCAGCGTCGATGATCTGGCCCCAGGTCACGGGCTTGGTCATGTCGAGCCCGGCCTTCTCGGCTATCGACTTGCGATACCAGAGGAGCTGGGTGTTGGCCCACAGCGGTGCGGCCGCAAGTTTGTCATCCCACGTGGCCGCCTTCTTGGCGCCCTCGAGGGTGTCCGTGGTCAGCTGACCGGCCTGATCGGTGGGGATCTTGGCGAGGAACCCAGCGTTGGAGAACTCGCTGACGAACACCGGATCGAGGCTCATCAGGTCGATGCCCTGGTCCTTGGCGGCAAGGCGCCTGGCGAGCTGGATGCGCTGCTGGCTCGCGTCGCCGGGCAGCTGCTGGGTGGTGATCTTGTAGTCAGCCGTGCTGCAACGCGCGGCGATGCCGGCCTGCCCGAACGCGCCCTTGAATCCGGGCGGTGGTGGGGAGTCGGGGTTGGTGTACCAGACCAGCTGCGGCCGACCATCGTTGCCGCCACCGCAGGCGGCCAGGAGCGTTGCCGTCAACGTGGCAGCCGCGCCGAGTGCAAGACACCGACGTACGTTCCTCACCACTGACCCCCCGATCATTCCGCTCACCAGATCTGCGTGATGCGGGTCACAACTCCGTCTACGTAAACCCAGCCGCGCCAGACCTGCAACCGGGGCAGCCGTCGGTCTCGTGTGACCGGGCGGCTGGTATGAGAGAGGGGCCGTTAGGCTCCGTGGCATGCAACGCACTCTCGTCCTGCTCAAGCCCGATGCTGTCCGCCGCGGACTCGTCGGGGCGATCCTCAGCCGTTTCGAGGCGAAGGGCCTGACCCTCGTGGCGCTCGATCTGCGCACCGTCGACGCCGCCCAGGCCGATGCCCACTACGCCGATCACACCGAGCAGCCGTGGTACCCGCCGCTGCGCGAATTCGTGACGTCCGGGCCGCTCGTGGCGTTGGTGCTCGAGGGCGACGAGGCGATCACCGTGGTTCGTGAGCTCAACGGCGCGACTGACGGGCGCAAGGCCGCTCCCGGATCGATCCGCGGGGATTACTCACTGTCGAACCGCGAGAACCTCGTGCACGGCTCCGACTCCGAGGAGTCGGCCGCCCGCGAGATCTCGCTGTGGTTCCCCAACCTCTGACCTGCGGTCAGGTCAGGGTCATCGGCCGTAGGTGACCTTCGACGGCGTGGAACTGACCACGTACGTCCTCGGGCAGCCAGATGACGTGGTTCGAGACCGACGGCATGTCGACGTCGTCCTGCAGGGTGAACACGTCAACGGCCTGCCGGGGATTGTCCCGCTCGCGCTCTTCGAACTCGATCAGCGAGATCCGAACGGTCACCCCGAAAGGATTGGGGTTGACGATGCCGATGCCCCAGAACTCCGCGGGCTCGTCGGTCGCCTTCTGCTCGAGGTCGATCATCACCACCCGGATGTCGCCCTCGAGGGCCGGATGGTCCAGCTCCTCGACGGCCGCCAGCTCGACGTCGACGCCGCGTACGTCCCGGCTGCCCGGGCCGTCGAACCGCAGGATGTCGCGCAACGTGCCACCGGCCGGCAGCAGCGGACCGCCCAGGTGGGAGCCGTGCACGGTCTGGGTCACGACGTGGGGGAGCTCGCGTCCCCAGAGGTCACGGGGAGTGAACCGGAGCGTCGGCTGCACCGACACCTCGGTGTTGTTCTGGATCGTCAACAACTGGTCGGGGGAGTCATCGGCCGCCACGGCCACGTAGCGAACCGTGAACGGGCTGCTCGGGCGCGAACGACGTCTCACGGTCCGAGCCTATGACCTCACCCGCAGCGCCCCCGCTCCGCCTAGGCTGGTGACATGACCTCGATCGGAGTCCTGGGGACCGGAATCGTCGGGCGTACGTTCGCGGCTCGACTCGCCGAGCTCGGCGCTGACGTCGTGGTCGGTGCACGCAGCGCCGACTCGGACAGCCTCGCGCCGATTCGCGAGCTCGGTGTCGGCACCGGATCGTTCGCAGACGCCGCGGCGCACGCGGACCTGATCGTCAACGCCACCAACGGGCTGCACTCGCTGGCCGCGTTGGAATCCATCGGCGTGGAGGCGCTGGCCGGCAAGACGCTCGTCGACATCTCCAACGAGCTCGCGCCGGTCGAGGGCGGGTTTCCCAAGCCGATGGCCTCCGCCGACGACTCGCTCGGTCAGCGGATCCAGGCGGCGTACCCCGAGACGTACGTCGTCAAGACGCTCAACACGATGAACTGCACCGTGATGGTCGATCCGTCGATCGTGCCCGGCGACCACGTGGTGTTCCTCAGCGGCGAAGACGCTGCCGCGAAGGAGCGGGTGCGTGACTTCCTGGCGATGCTCGGCTGGCGCCCGGTCCAGATGCTCGACCTCGGGGGCATCGACACCGCCGCCGCGGCCGAGATGACGATGGCCATCTGGATGCGGGTCACCATCGCCCGGGGCCACGACGCGCCACGATTCAACTGGGCGATCAACTCGCACTGAACGATCTCCTGCAAGTTCTTGCATAGTTCTTGCGGCGATTTGCGGGCGCCTGCCCTACAGTGTTTGCCATGACTCGACGATTGGCGGAGGTGGCGGGCCGAGCGGGTGTCAGTGA
>JAWWPE010000050.1:0-2547 GCA_033850895.1 Nocardioidaceae bacterium
GCGTCAGGCTACCTGCGGTCGTGAAGCGGCCACGTTCTCGGTGCAGATGCGCCACCACATGAAGATCGCGAACGCGCCGAAGACCCACCACTGCAAGGCGTACGCCAGGTTGCGCAGGCCGACCGTCCACGAGACACCGACCGGCGGAGGCGTGGCGAGAGCCAGCCCGGCGGACACCGAGGGCGTCGCGCTGATGGCATAGCCGGAGTAGAGGTCGTAGGGCAGCTCGTTGGTGAGAGCAGGAATGCGCACGGAGCCGATCTTGCGGGTGGCCGGGTCGAAGCTGGCACCACCCACGTCGCCCGGTTCGAGCACCGCCTTGATGGTGACCGATCCGTCCGGCACTGGTGGCGGGGTCGTGACCGCGGGAGCCCAGCCGCGTACGACCAGGATCGCGTCGTGGCCAGCGCCGACGAAGACCGGGGCCAGCAGCCATACGCCCGCACGGCCGCCCTGTTGCTTCCCGGTCACCCACACCTGCTCGCGGGCGGGCGCGAACCGTCCCTCGAACGTGACCGGGCGATGGTTGAGGCGGCCCTCGAACCGCTCATCCGGACCCCACACACGAGAGAGCGGCACGGCCGAGACCTTGCGTGACTCGTCCCGCTCATGCTCTTGGTGCGAGTCGTAGACACCGAGCTGCCAGAGACCGGCGAGTATGCAAGCGACCAGCACGACGATGGCGAACAGATGGAGCCCGAGCATCCCGGGCCGAAGCCATGGGCGAAGGCTCACCCGCTCACGCCGTGAACGGTTTGATGCCTGGGTAGAGCGGGAAACGCTCGGCCAGAACGGTCACGCGCTTGCGGAGGCCCTCGACGTCGACGTCGCCCGGGAGCAGCGCCGAGGCGATGATGTCGGCGACCTCGGTGAACTCCTCGGCTCCGAAGCCGCGGGTGGCGAGCGCCGGCGTGCCGATACGCAGACCGGACGTCACCATCGGCGGACGCGGGTCATTGGGCACCGCGTTGCGGTTGACGGTGATGCCGGCCTCATGAAGTCGGTCCTCGGCCTGCTGGCCGTCGAGCTCGGAGTTGCGCAGGTCGACGAGCACCAGGTGGACGTCGGTGCCGCCGGTGAGCACGTTGACGCCGGCGGTGGTCATGTCGTCAGCGGTCAGCCGTTCGGCGAGGATCTTGGCGCCCTCGATCGTGCGCTCCTGGCGCTCCTTGAACTCCGGCTCCAGCGCCATCTTGAACGCCACGGCCTTGGCCGCGATCACGTGCTCGAGCGGCCCGCCCTGCTGGCCGGGGAACACCGCCGACCGCATCTTCTTGGCGATGTCTTCGTCGTTGGTGAGGATCGCGCCGCCGCGCGGACCACCCAGAGTCTTGTGCGTCGTCGTCGTGACGATGTGCGCGTGAGGCAGCGGGCTCGGGTGCAGACCGGCCGCGACCAGCCCGGCGAAATGCGCCATGTCGACCCACAGCTTGGCGCCGACCTCGTCGGCGATCTCGCGGAACAACGCGAAGTCGAGCTGACGGGGGTACGCCGACCAGCCGGCGATGATCACCGTCGGCCGGTGCTCGTTGGCCAGCGCGCGTACTTCGTCCATGTCGACCAGACCGGTCTCGGGGACGACGTGATAGGCGATCGGGTTGTAGAGCTTGCCGGAGAAGTTGAGCTTCATGCCGTGCGTCAGGTGGCCGCCGTTGGCCAGGTCGAGACCGAGGATCGTGTCGCCGGCGGTGGCGATCGCGTGCAGAGCGGCGGCGTTGGCGGTGGCACCGGAATGTGGCTGCACGTTGGCGTAGCCCGCGTCGAAGAGCTGCTTGAGCCGGTCGATCGCAATCGTCTCGACCTGGTCGACGAACTCACAGCCGCCGTAGTAGCGCTTGCCGGGGTAGCCCTCGGCGTACTTGTTGGTGAGTACGCTGCCCTGCGCTTCGAGCGACGCGACCGGCGCGAAGTTCTCCGAGGCGATCATCTCGAGGGTCGACTGCTGGCGGTGCAGCTCGGCATCCAGAAGCGCCGCGATGTCAGGGTCGAACTCGTTGAGATGCTGGTTCAGGCTCATGGCCCAAGAGTATCTGGCACTCGGGCGGGCTATTTGCGTGACTGCCGGGCGAGATAGACCGCGGCCTGGGTACGACGCTTGAGACCGAGCTTCAGCAGGAGATGCGTCACGTGATTCTTGATCGTCTTCTCGGCAAGGAACATCTCCGTCGCGATCTGGCGATTCGTCATGCCCTCGCCGATCAGGTCGAGGATGCGCCGCTCCTGGGGAGTCAGCCGGCCGAGCAGGTCGTCGTCGGAGCGTTCCGCCCGGATCCGGCCGAGCACCCGCTGGGTCACCACCGGGTCGAGCAGTGACTGGCCGGCCGCCACGCGACGCACCGCGTCGACCAGGTCGGTTCCGCGTACCTGCTTCAGGACATAACCCGCGGCGCCGGCCATGATCGCGGCGAACAACGCCTCGTCATCGTCGTACGACGTCAGGATGATCACCGCGATCGAGTCGTCGACCGACCGCACGTCCCGGCACACCTCGATGCCGGAGCCATCGGGAAGCCGGCCGTCCAGCACGGCGACATCAGGGCGTACGGC
>JAWWPE010000212.1:0-3808 GCA_033850895.1 Nocardioidaceae bacterium
AGCCCGCCGAGGCCCCCGACTCGTCGGGAGGCGAGCCGCCCGAAAGGAAGCGCCGCGGCCGCAAGGTCGCCGCAGTCGTCGCGGTTGCCGCGCTCGCAGCCGGAGCCGGGTTCGGTGGCGCCGCCGCATACGACGCCCTCCACGATGACGGCGGCACCACGACGGTCAGCTCCCTCGACACCGGCAAGACGAGCAACACCAGCGCCCCGACCGGCGCCGTCGAGAAGGTTGCGACCAAGGTCCTCCCCTCCGTCGTCCAGATCAACGTGAAGGGCTCGAGCGAGTCCGGCTCGGGCACCGGCATCATCATCAGCAGCGACGGCGAGATCCTGACCAACAACCACGTCGTCGAGGTGGCCGGCAAGGGCGGCACGATCACCGTCGCGTTCAACGACGGCACCAATACCTCGGCCAAGATCATCGGCACCGACCCGGTCACCGACATCGCGGTCATCAAGGCCGCCAACAAGTCCGGCCTTACCCCCGCGACCTTGGGCAGTTCCGGCAACCTCAAGGTCGGCCAGGAGGTCGTCGCGATCGGGTCGCCCTTCGGCCTCGAGAGCACCGTGACGAGCGGCATCATCTCCGCGCTCAACCGTCCGGTGACCTCATCGTCCGAGGGCGCCAACGCCAACGACCCGGGCACGACGTTCCCGGCGGTGCAGACCGACGCGGCGATCAACCCCGGCAACTCCGGCGGCCCCTTGGTCGACCTCGACGGCAATGTCGTCGCCATCAACTCGGCGATCCGTTCCGGCACCTCGACCGGCGGTGAGGCGGGCTCGATCGGCCTCGGCTTCGCCATCCCGATCGACCTCGCCAAGAACGTCTCGAAGCAGCTGCTCGCCGGCAAGAAGGTCGAGCACGCGCTGATCGGCGTCAAGGTCGGAGCGGCGGTGTCGTCCGACGACATCACCGGCATCGGCGCCAAGGTCGCGTCGGTCACCTCAGGCGGAGCCGGCGAGAAGGCCGGGCTCAAGAAGGGCGACATCATCACCGCCGTCAACGGCCACGCAGTTGCCAGCAACGAGGCGCTTGTGGCGTCCGTCCGCGCCTACCAACCGGGCGAGAAGATCACGCTGACCTATCAGCGCGGCGGCAAGGCTCATACGGTCGACGTCACCCTCGAGTCCGACGGCGGCAACACCAAGTAGGCCACCAGTCGCGAGAGCCCCGGGATCACCCGGGGCTCTTGTCGCAGGTCGGCGGGATACCGCGCCACTATGGCCGATTTTCGCTCGTGAACTGTCGGTGCGGATCACTACCGTGGAAAGGTGAACTCCTCGCGCGATCTGTCGTTGCCGGCCCTGCTCGTCACGGTCCTGGTGTGGGCTTCCGCCTTCGTCGGCATCCGCGCCATCGGTGACACCTTCTCCCCCGGCTCGCTGAGCCTCGGCCGACTCGTCGTCGGCTCGATCGCCCTCACGGTCATCGCCTGGCCGCGACGCGAACCGCTCCCCGTGGGTCGGCCCCTGCTGCTGATCGCGCTCTACGGAGTGGTGTGGTTCGGGGCCTACAACGTCGCGCTCAACGCCGCCGAGCAACACCTCGACGCGGGCACGACCGCCCTCATCGTCAACATCGGCCCGATCCTGATCGCGCTGATCGCCGGGATCCTGTTCAAGGAGGGGTTCCCCCGGCCGTTGCTGATCGGCATGGCGGTGGCGTTCGCCGGCGTGGCCCTGATCGCCGCCGGAGCGCACAGCGATTCGTCCGTCGAGTCGGCGAGCACGACCGGCGTCATCCTGTGCCTCGTCGCCGCGGTCTGTTATGCGATCGGCACGCTGAGCCAGAAGGTCGCCCTCGTCCACATCTCCCCGGTGATGTCGGTGTGGCTTGCCTGCGTCGTCGGCATGGTCGTATGCCTGCCGTTCGCGCCCCAGTTCATCAACCAATTGGGTGACGCGTCGACCGGAGACATCGCCTGGCTCGTCTACCTCGGCATCTTCCCGACGGCGATCGGCTTCAGCACCTGGGCCTATGCCCTCAAGCGACTGACCGCGGGCCAGGTCGCCTCCACGACCTACCTCGTACCCGCCGTCGCGACGCTCATCTCATGGGTCGCACTCGACGAGGTCCCGGCCGCACTGGCGTTCGTCGGCGGCGCGCTGTGCCTGATCGGCGTCACCATCACCCGCATGCGTCGCCGACCAGCTCCGGTGCCTGAGTCGCAGGTCGACCCCGCATTCCTGCCCGCCGACGAGCAGACCGCCACGACCTGATCGAGACTGAAGGCATGAAGATCGGGGACAAGGTCAGCTGGGACACGTCGCAGGGCCGCACCCGCGGGCGCATCGTGGACCGCAAGACAACGGACTTCCAGCTCGCCAACCAGAACTTCAAGGCGTCCGAGGACGAGCCGAAGCTGATCGTCGAGAGCGACAAGACCGGTGCCCGGGCCGCCCACGATCCGAGCGCGCTACGCCTGCTGAAGAACTGATCTGCGAGCTCAGCCCAGTGCCAGGTCGACGGCCGCCTGGACGTGCAGGCGGGTCGTCGGGAACACCGGCGTTGCGAGCTGCGACTGGTCGATCAGCAGCTCGATCTCGGTGCATCCCAGGATCACGCCCTCGGCGCCGACCGCAACGAGCCGCCCGATCGCCTCGAGATAGAACGCGCGCGACTCCTCGCGTATGACGCCGAGGCACAGCTCGTCGTAGATGATCGCGTTGAGCCGCTCACGGTCGTCGGCCTCTGGGAGCAGCACCTCGAGGCCGTGATGACGGAGTCGGTTGGCGTAGAAGTCCTGCTCCATCGTGAAGATCGTGCCGAGCAGTCCGACCTTCGTCAGGCCGGCAGCCCGCACGGCATCTGCCGTGGTGTCGCCGAGGTGGACGAACGGCACTTCGATCGCGTCCTCGATCGGCGCCGCTACCTTGTGCATCGTGTTGGTGCAGAGCACGATCAGGTCGGCGCCGGCCAGCTCGAGCCGGTGCGCAGCCTCGGCCAACAGTTCACCGGCCTCGTTCCACTGCCCGGCGACCTGCATCGCCTCGATCTCGGCGAAGTCGACCGAGAGCATCACGATCTCGGCGGAGTGCAGCCCGCCGAGCCGATCACGTACGAACTCATTGGCGAGGCGGTAGTACTCCGCCGTGCTCTCCCAGCTCATCCCGCCGAGCAGGCCGATGGTCTTCACGCGCTAGCCGATCAGCTGGGTGACGAGATCGCGCAGGATGCCGAAACCGTTCTGGGTCAGGATCGACTCGGCGTGGAACTGCACTCCGCGATAGTGCGGGCCGGCGAGCAGGTGGATGTCGCCGGACTCCGGATCGGTCTCCGCCGTGACACCGTCCGGCAGCCCCGCGGCGGGGATCCGCGCGACGAAGGTGTTGTAGAAGCCGACCGTCTCGGGCCGGTCCAGCACCGTGAGTCGGCTCTGCGTGCCCTGGAACACGATGTCCTTGAAGGTGAGGTCGAGCCCGAGCTGGTGGCTCAGCGCCTGATGGCCGAGACATACGGCGAGGAACGGGCGTTCGGCGGCGAGCAGTTCCGCGACCACACCGTGGAGCACCGACATCTTCGGATCGTCGACGTCCCGCGGATCTCCCGGACCCGGACCCACCACCACGAGGTCGTAGCCCTCCAGAGCACCTGGGGCGTACGCGTCGTGCCGCACGATGTCGGTGCTCATCCCGAGGACGCCGAAGACGTGGCTCAGCATGTTGACGAAGTCGTCCTCACCGTCGAGGACGACCACACGTTTGCCGACGAGCGACGCCACCGGCGCCGCACCTGACTGGTCGGTGAGCCAGAACTGGCTGAGCCGCTGATTGCGCGAGCCCAGCGCGATGATGACCTCGTCCTC
>JAWWPE010000238.1:0-8811 GCA_033850895.1 Nocardioidaceae bacterium
GACGGACGAACCGGCCGCGGTTTCCCGCTGCAGCCGGGCCTGGTGATCGCCATCGAGCCGTGGTTCCTGCAGACGACCGACGAGATCGTGATGGACCCGGACGGCTGGACGATCCGTAGCGCCGACGGCTCTCGAGGCGCGCATGTCGAGCACACGATCGCGATCACCGACGGTGACCCGATCGTGATGACAGCCCGCAGCTGACGCTGCCCGATCGGGTTGACCACTCGCAGCTGACGTTGCGGGTTTCCGCGATGGAATCACCCCATCGTCGTGACGACGCGCGACCGACGTTGCGGACTGTCAAAGCCTGATTCAGGCGGAACGTCCCGGTGTTGCGGGATCTTTTGCGGATAATTCTCGCTGAAATTGCGGACCCGCAGACGTCCGCATGCCTAATGTGTTCGCACCTGAGGGAGTTCAGGTGAAGGGCGATCCTGAGGGAGTCGGGATGAAGCGAACGAATCTGTCCATCTGTTCTGCAGTTGTCGTGGGTCTGGCGTCGGCGGTGGTGATCGTGATGCCGGCCTCCGCCGTCGCTGCGAGATCGGCCGCCGCGCACATGTCCACCCGACACGTGACGTTCAGCGATCCGCGCTACCGAAACAGCGCGACGGTCGCCGTCACCGGCACGGTCGAGGCGATCGATGTCGACAACTTCAAGAACCCCGCGCACGGCAACCGTCAGTACGGAGTACGCGCCGATGGTGGTGCCTTGATCCGGGTCCCGGAGTCGTTCGGTCGGAAGGCCCCACTGGGCGGCCGCTTCACCGGGCGCTTCGCGCTCACCGGTCAGCTGGCCGGTGACCTGGGCGACGCAGGGGTCGACGTGCAACCTGGAGGCACGTTGGACGGCCGGTCAACCCGGGGTCGGACAGCACTCGATGTGGCCTCGGCGCAGCAGGCGCCGGTGCCAGTGGCGAGCGCGACTGTCGTCTCGGCGGCGGTGGCTTCACCGACGCCGGCCGCTCACCACGCCTATGTCGCGGTGATCAACAACCGGGGCAGCGTGAACTTGAGCTCCAGCCAGATCCAGTCCTACGCGCGCGGCGTCACCGACTATTGGGTCCGCGAGTCCAATGGGGCGATCACTTCGTTCCCCGTCGCGGGTTTCGCGTCCTACGCGTCGTCCGCTGCCCCTGGCACCTCATCGGGATGCGGGATGATCAACCCCACCGCAGTGTGGAATGAGGCCGCGGCCAAGTTTCCCGGGGTCAACTTCTCGCTCGCTGGCAATCATCTGATGATCATGTTGGCCGACGAGTGCGGCCACGCCGGGCCCGCGGGTGTGGGCACCGTGGGTCACTCGATTGCAAGTGGCGGCGACTCGATGATGACGCTCGGCGATGGACGGCTCCAAGTGGGCGTCCACGAGGTCGGCCACAACCTCAGCCTCGACCACGCCAACGTCGAGTACTGCCCGAGCAGCTGCCACATCTCGGAGTACCTCAACCTGCACAGCGTGATGGGGATGGCGATCAACGACTTCGCGCCAACCGCGCTGGACAGTCCGTACCGCTACCTGCTCGGGGTCGCCGGTCCGGGAGAGATCCAGGACGTCTCGGTCGCCAGCGGTGGCGCGAGCACCGTGATCACGGCGAGTCTCAAGCCACGTGGGGGCACCTCCGGGCTCCGCGGGCTGCGGGTCACCGATCCGGTGAGCGGGGCGACGTACTTCGTGGACTACCGCTCGGGCACCGAGCGCGACGCCGGTACGTTCTACGGATCGTCCATGGCGAAGTCGGTGGCCATGTCCCTGGACTCGGCCCACCAGTCGCGCTACTCCACCGGCGTCGTGGTGTCGCAGATCTACTCGGGCACCAGCACCAAGGTCATGACCCGCAAGTCCGGTTCGTCCTATTACACCGAGTTCGGCTCGGGCGACAGCTACACCAATGCAGGCGGCAGTGCCAAGGTCTCTGTGCTCTCCACCAGCAGCTCCGGTGCGACTGTCCGTGTCACCCTCGGGCGACCGATTGCGTCGTCGAAGCCGACGATCCAGGGAAGCGCTCGCGTGCACCACACATTGACCGCGGTGCCGGGGCAGTGGACCGCAGGTGCCACCTTCACCTATCGCTGGTACGCCAACGGCAGGCTCATCTCGGGAGCCACCAAGTCGACGTACTGGATCAGCCGCGCCTACGTCGACAAGTACCTGACCGTCAGGGTCCGTGGAGCGGTAGCGGGCTACCTCGCAGTGGCGGTGACGTCGGCCAAGACCGCAAAGGTCAGGTAGGTCGACCGCTGCGGAAACCGTGATGGGCGCGCGCTTTCGGGCCTTTGACCCGCAACCAACCCGCACCGATCCCGCATTGTTGGCTGCACAAGACCGCTTTCGGTGTGGCCGGAGGGCAGGCTGACGGTAGCGCGTCAACCGTTGATCGGGTCGCTCGGGAGCTGTGGAGGGAAACAAAGCTCACGACCATCACCCGATCTGTGCACCGGTCGGCGCGGGGAGAGTCATGCGTCCGCTGCGCTGAGCGCGAGCGCAGGGCAACGAGCGATCATTCGAGAGGGCGCGCGGTCGACGATGGAGCACGGGAGCAGTGTCGAAGGATTCGCCGCCGTATCGGAGCTGTGGCGTGGATCGCACGAGTCCTCGTTGTTGGTCATCGGTGAGCCCGGAATCGGCAAGAGCCACCTGTTGGAAGAATTGGTGTCCGCGAGCACCTCGCCCGTCGAGCTGGTACGCGTCAACCCGGCAGAGCAGGGCTACCCACTTGCCGGACTGGCGCTGTTCAACTCATGGCTCAGTGACACGCTTCGCGTCTCGATTGCCGAGGCGCTGCGGGATCGTGACGACAAGTCGGCCGGCAACTACACCGCTGCCAAGATGGTCCTGCAGCACATACGAGAGCTGTGTCTGCCCCCGACCTATCTGCTCATCGACGACATCGACTTGATGGACGCGGACAGCCAGGCCATGCTCGGGATCATCGCGGGCCGACTGAACGGCACTGGCGTCCGCATCGTGGCCTCGGCGACTGGCGTGAACGGCCATGAATCCTTCTCAGGCATGCCGCGATTCGAGCTGGCGCCGCTGTCCGCGGATGAGCTTGTCGACATCGGGGCGGCCCGGATGCCGGACGCCGATGCGTCGACCCTGCGCATCGTGGCGGCCTATGCCGGGGGGAACCCCCGCATCCTTCTCGAGCACCTCGCTCGGCTGGAACCTGCCCAGCGCGACGGCTCCGCCCCGCTCACACTGCCCTTGCGGACCACCGTCTCGGTCGATCTGCTGGCGCGGACGACGATGTCCAGGCTGTCCCCGGTCGAAAGGGCCGTGGTCGAGATGGTTGCACTGGCCCCGATCAGCCGACCGGATGTTCTCGGCGACGACAGCGGTGTGCCCGATGCGATCGAGGACCTGGTCGCAGCTTCGATCCTGACACGCGTCGGTGACTACGTGGCGGTGACCGATCCGCGACTGCGTACGAGCGTCTACTGGGAGATCGGCCCCCGGGATCGGCGTATGCGTCATGCTCAGATCGCTGAAGCCACCGACCCGGCTGATGTGTATCTGGCCACCTGGCATCGCAGCTGGGCCAACGACCTGCACGAGGACGTCGATGGACTTTTCGCGGGAGCCCTGTGGCTGGTGGAGGAGGGTCTTGCAGCCGAGGCGGTTGAGTTCACCGAGCGCGCGCTGAGCCGGACCGAGGACATCGACGCCCATGCTGCGCTCCTCCTGCGGCTGTGCATCGAGCTGCTGCGGGCCGGGGACCTTGTTCTGGTTGCCCGCTACGCGACGCGGACCGACTCAACCAACACCGTTGCCCCTGCCGAGGCCATGGCGCTGGCCGCTGTCGACCTGGCGGCGCACGTGTTCGATGGCACTCCGATGATCGACGCCGACGCCTGGACTCTGGTGAGGCTGCACGGTGACAAGAATCCGGACGCCGCTGCCGCCATGTTGGTAGTGGCGGCCTTCCGCCGGGCAGAACGCTGGCAGACCGTCGAGGCTCGATCCTTCGTCGAAGGAGCAGCCCGGCTCGAGATCGGTTCCGGCCAGACGATCGAGGCCGTTCGGGTGATGGGTCTGATCCTCGATGCGCTGGACGGGGTGCCGGTCGAGGAGGACGAGGTGCCGCGCACGCGCGGGCCGGTGTTCGAGCCGTCAGTCGTGCTGCTGCGAAGTCGGTTGCTGACCTCGCGCGAGCGGTATGCCGAGGCACGTACCGAGATCAGCGGCGCCCTCAACGATCCCCGCGGCCTCGAAGGCAGCTCGACCCAGCTGGCCACGTTGGCACAGGTCATCAACGAAGTAGCGGCAGGAGAGTTCCGGCTGGCCCGAGTGGCACTGGCAACGCTGCGGAGCACATCGCCTGTCGGAGGTCGAGGTACGTCGACGCACGCGTACTTCGAGGCGTGGGCGGCCTACTCGCGTGGCAACCCGGACGAAGCCGAGCTGCATCTCAGGTCGTGTTTCAGCTTGGCCGAGGCCGAGGCCGATCAGGCTATGCGGGCGCGTGGCTTGGCACTCAGGGGCGCCATGAGCTTGATGCTCAGGGACCTCGAGGGTGCGGTTGTCGATCTGCGGCAGGTCTCGGTCATCGCGGCTCGCTTCGTGAACCCCACACTGCTCCGTCATTCTGCCGATTACGTGGAAGCGTGCATGCTCACGAATCGACCCGACGAGGCGCAGGGCGGATTGGCCCGGTTGGAGGATCGTCTCGCCGGCCGCGAGTCGCGGTGGGGTCAGCTCGCAGTCATGCGTGGCCGAGCGTTGGTCGCTCCGGACGACGAAACAGTGGCACGGTTTGACGCATGCGTGGACGCCTTCCGACCCGACGAATCCCCGTACGAGCTGGGCCGGACCCTCTTGGCGTTTGCCGATCGCCAGACCGCGCTCGGCATGGTCGAGGCAAGCCGACGCAACCAGATCGCCGCCGTCACGGCGTTCGAGCGATCCGGGGCGACGGCTTGGTCGAAGCGGGCGACCCAAGGCGTCGCGCCTCGTGACTCGCGATCCAGGCTGCTCGACCAGTTCGACGAGGAGCAACGTGAGGTCATCCGCCTGGTCGTCCTCGGCCGGCGCACGCGCGAGATAGCCGGCGCCCTGCACATCTCGGTCCGCACCGTCGAGCTCCGGCTGACCTCGATCTACCGGGCAACCGGCGTTGCGTCACGCAAGCAGCTCATCGCACTCCTGTCGCGCTGACCCACTCCGCACGCCGTGACCCGCCGGAGCTGGAATCCGCATCGCCCGCAGGTGACCCGCATCCCTCCGGGGGCGTCCGCCAGCATCCCGTAGCCCTTTCCGCAGCATGGCTGCAACGCGGTACATGTGAGCCACGGTGATCAAAGGGAGTCAATCGACGTGCCGGTTTGCGGCACGTTCGGCGCCGCCAGTCTCAACACTCGGTGGCTGTCCCGCCCCAAGCTTCGACGTTCGTCTGTGTCGAGGACCGTATGCCAGTCGGTGTGCGGACAATCACCAAGAGGGGGACGAAATGAAGAGAACAAGTGCGTTGGGAGTAGTCCTGACGCTGTTTGGCGCACTGATGATGATGGGTACGGGTGCAGCATCGGCCCACACGCCATCATCCAGTGCCACCTGTGGCGGCGTGGCCGTCACCGGTACGGGCTACTCGCAGGAAGCCACGCTCGCCGCATCGGTGCAGGGTGGAGCCAGTGACAGCAAGACGTTCACCGGCACCTCCACGCTGACAGTCCCGGTCCCACAGGACGGTGCGGCCCATACATGGACGGCAAGTGTCACCTCGACGCATGGCGAGAACAGCCAGTCGTTCAGTGGCACGGTCGGCCCGTGCGGGAAGCCGCAGCAACCACAGGACACGGTTGAGACCAAGGACACGGCAAGTGCGCCGAATTGCGACACACTGGTCGTGACGACGACTCACTACTCACGAACGATTCCGTTCGTGTACGTCGAGTCGTCCAACTCCTGGGTTCCCGGCACGCCGGGCGCGTGGGAAGTGACGGGAACAAGCACCCGTCACGTGACGCAGCAAGAGTGTGACGCCCCGCCGCCGCCGGCCCCGCTGGCGCAGACCCGGGACGTCGCGAACACACCGGACTGCACGGTGTTCACCACCACGACCGAACACCAGGCGCGCGAGGCGATCTTCGCCTTCACCGCAGGGGACACATGGGCGTGGGAGCAGACCGGCTGGACAGATTGGCACACCGTCAGCACAACCACGGCTGACGCGACTCAGGAGGAATGTCCTCCGCCGGTCCAACCAGATCCGTTCGTCAGCACAAGCACGAAGGATCACCAGAAGTGTGGCGACGCATTCAAGACGGTCGTGACAAGCACCAGCACCACGGGCTACGTGCTCGACGAAGCGACGCGCATCTGGTCGCTGGGTGAGCCGGTCGTGACAACCGCGACCGACCAGGTGCCGGTGACGGCGACCGTTTGTGCGACCACCACGACCGACAAGGTCAAGCCCATCATCGACACCTCGGGGGTGCTGCCCAACACGGGTGGACCCACCTTGATGCTCGGACTGGCCGCCCTGTTGTTCCTGCTGTGTGGATTCGCAATGGTGAAGCTCGGCGCCACACCCACCGGCAACGGTGGACTGCGCCTGGCAGGTCACATCCGCTCTGAAGATCAGAGCACACTCACTCGGCCAGCTGTAGCCGGCCGTTGGAACGTCCGCAGGGCACTCCCTGCTCTGCGGCTGCGTCACCGTGACGGTCGCTGGCGGAATCCTCGCCAGTAGCTGATCGGTGTAGTGATACAGGAGTCAGTCCTTACTCCGGACTGATTCGCACGATCGTGGGGGCGGCCTCTCCGAGGCCGCCCCCATACTCATGCCCTCCGGCTGTCCCGGATGGCGAGCGCAGGTTCTGCCATTCCGGCACAATCCCTGCAACTCGCGGTTACGCTCGAACTCTAGAGACAGCTTGTCGAAGAAGATCCGGGGACGCAAAATGAACGCAGTGCCGAGTCGTGGCGGGGGCTGTCAGTTCCCGCACGGCTGGCCGTCGGCCGGGTAGTGGCGCTCAGTCGTCTCGTGCCGCACGAGATCATCGAACAGGTCGCCACGCTCGCTGATGCCCCGGACGAGTCCGCACTCCTGCTGCTCGGGGAGGTCGGCATCGGCAAGACCTACGTCCTCGATGAGCTCCATCAGCTCGTCACGGTGCGGTCCGAGCTGGTGCGGACCAACCCGGCCGAATCGGACTATCCACTGGCCGGGCTGTCATTGTTCGTCTCGGCGTTGAACCACGATCCCGAGCGAGTGCATCACACCGAGCTGGATCTACAGGCTCATCGGGCCGACGGTATGTATTCGGCGGCCAATGAGATCCTGACTGTCGTCCGAGATCTCAATCTTCCGCCCACGCTCGTGCTGATCGACGACATCGATCTGATGGACGACGACAGCCGAGTGCTGCTGGGCGTCATCGCGGGGCGTCTCAAGGGCACCAGCGTCCGGATCGTGGCGACGGCGACCACGATCGACGCAACGGGACCCCTCGCGGGGTTCCCCACTGCCCGGTTGCCGCTCCTCTCCGAAGATCAGATGGCCGAGCTGGCGGCGGCCCGCGTCACTGATCCCGACGAGTCGACGGCCCGCATCGTCGCCGGATTCACCGGTGGCAATCCCGGGATCATGATCGAGCAGCTGGCCCAGCTGGAGAGGGACCAGCTCAGCGGCGAAGCGCCGCTGAGCCTGCCCCTACCCAGCGCTCCGTCATTGGATCGCGTCGCTGATTCGACGATCTCCGCCCTCACCCCGGCGGAGCTTGAGATCTTGACGACGGTCGCGCTCGCGCCGTCCAGCCATTCGACGGCGTTGGCTGCGGTGCACGACGGAGGCGCCGACGTGATCGAGGATCTGGTGGGTGCATCGGTCCTGCACCGCCACGGCGAATACGTCAGCATTGCGGATCCGCGGGTGCGTACCCGGTTGTTCTGGTCGATGAGCTCGAAATGTCGGCGGGAGCTCCATGCGGAGATGGCTGCCCGGACCGAAGCGATCAATGAACACCTCGCCGCGTGGCACACCAGCTTCGGTGATCCGGGTCACGAGGGTGTCGATGCCCTGTTGAACGGGGCCGACTGGCTGATCTCCGAGGGCCGCATCGACCACGCGGTGGAGTTCATCGAGCGCGCCCTTGGCCGGGTCGCACACATCGAGGACCATGCAACCGCGATGATCCGCCTCTCCAACAAGCTTCTTCGGAAGGGTGAGCTGGGATTGGCCGGCCGATACATCCGCTGGGCCAAGCCAGATTCCTCTGTCCCCGGCCAGGCCTTGACGATGGCCGCGACCGAGATGACTGCGCACATGTTTGACTCGCGCGTGCTGATCGACGACGAGCTGAAGGCACTCGTGGGCGTGTATTCCGAGGCCAATCCCGAAGATGCCGCCATCATGCTCACGATCGGTGCGTACCGTCGTGCCGAGCGCTGGGAGTTCGACGCCGGGCGGGCGCTGCTCGCCTCAACGCGTTCGCTCGACGGGGTCTCGGAGCTGACGCGCGAGAAGCTCGATCTGGTGGAAGCAATCCTGACTGCGCTGGACGGCGCTCCGGTCTCGCCGGACGTCGACGTGGAGGAAGAGCGGGCGAAGGACGCTCCGACCGCACCGCCAGTGCTTCTCCTGCAAGCCCGCTTGCTCACGTGTCGGGAGAGGTACGCGGAGGCCCGCGCGCTGTTCAACTTCGTGCTCAGCCAGCCACGAGCGCGGGGCGGGATGTGGCGAAAGGTTGCCAAGTACGCGATCGTCGGCAATGAGATCGCCGCCGGCGAGTTCTTCCGCGCTGACTCCGCGATCGCTGAGCTGGCCGGGTCGCCGGTCGTCGGGAGGGGGACCGCCGCCCACATGT
>JAWWPE010000293.1:0-5169 GCA_033850895.1 Nocardioidaceae bacterium
GGGGTTCGCGAGGTGCTCCGCTACGGCAGCGACTCGATCCTGCGGCTTCAGGGCACCGAGAAGGGCGAGCGCGACTCCGCCATGATCGTGGCCATCGCACGCCTCGACGGCCAGCCCTGCGTCATCATCGGCCAGGACCGCACCACCCAGTCGAGGTTCAAGCCGATGGGACCGGCGGCACTGCGCGAAGCGCGGCGCGGCATGAGGCTCGCCAATGAGCTGCGGCTGCCGTTGGTGTCGTTCATCGACACCCCCGGCGCGGAGCTGTCGCCGGAGGCTGAGGAAGGCGCGATCGCCGGCGAGATCGCTCGCTGCATCAGCTGGATGTCGACGATGCGGGTGCCGACCGTGTCGGTGCTGCTCGGCCAGGGTTGCGGGGGTGGCGCACTGGCGCTGCTGCCGGCGGACGTCGTGATCGCCGCCGAGAACGCCTGGTTGTCGCCGCTTCCGCCAGAAGGCGCCAGTGCGATCGTGCACGGCGACCTCGATCACGCTGCTGAGATGGCCGAGGCCCAGCGCGTCGGCGCACTCGACCTGTTCGAGGCCGGCACCGTGCACCACATCGTCCCCGAGCCCGACGGCGACACCCCGGAGGCGTTTGCCCGGGCGATCGCCGCCGAGGTAGCCGCACAGCTCAGCGATCTCCGGTGGGGGTCCCCCCACGAGCTCGGCGAGTAGGGGGCCCGATGAGCCTGCTCGACCTGGCGGACCGGGCGGCTGCGGCCGACGGCGTGGCGCCGTTCAACGAAGCGACACTGCTGGCGCTCCGCGACGACAAGAAGCCCCGGGTGCTGGTCCTGCACACGTCCGATTCCGGCGAGGTCACCGCCGCGGCGTGTGCCATCGAGGACGCCCCGGTCGAGCTGGTCGTCGACCCTGCCGCGCGTCGCCGAGGGCTCGGCCGCTCGATGGTTGACGAGCTGGTGGCTGAGGGCGAGCACAGCTTCTGGGCGCACGGCGACCTACCCTCGGCGCAGGCGCTGGCCGCATCAGCTGGACTGGTGCCCCAGCGCATCCTGCTCGTGCTGCGGCTCGAGCTGACCGAACCTCCCGTCGCGGAAACCGTGCCGGACGGTGTGACCCTTCGGGCGTACCGCCCCGACGATGCCGACGCGGTTGTCGCGGTCAACGCGCGCGCATTCGCGCATCACCCCGAGCAGGGTCGGATGGACCGTGCCGACTTCGACCGGCGTACGTCCACCGACTGGTTCGACCCGGCCGGATTGTTCGTGGCAGAGCGCGCTGGCGAGATCATCGGGTTCCACTGGACGAAGGTCGAGGAAGGCATCGGGGAGGTGTACGTCGTCGGCATCGATCCCGACTCGCAGGGCGGCGGACTCGGCAGGGCGCTGACCGCACGCGGCATCCGCCACATGTACGAGCAGGGGATTCGGGTCGTCGACCTCTACGTCGAGGGCGACAACGATCCGGCGCTCGCGGTCTACCGGCGGCTGGGATTCGTCGAGCACGCCAAGGACGTGCTCTACGTGAGCGCCGGAGTCGTCGTCAGCTGAGCCCGCGTTGCAGCGCAGCGGCCGCCCGGCGTACTGCCCGAGGGGCCGAAGAGCCGAGCCCGACCATGTTGGCGAAGGCGTGGATCAGGCCGTCCTCGCACACGTACTCGACCGGCACGCCCGCAGCCAGCATCTTGTCGGCGTAGGCCTTGCCCTCATCGAGCAGCGGATCGAAACCTGCCGTGACGAGATAGGCGGGGGCCACACCGGTGGGGTCCTGGTGCAGGGGCGAGAGCCGCTTGTCGGCCCTGTCCTCGTTGCCGACGAGGTAGCTCTCCTCGGCGAGATCCATGAACGCCTTGGTGAGGTAGAAGCCGTCGGCGTAGGTCGTCCGGCTGTCGCTCACCGAGAGGAAATCGGTGGTCGGATAGAGCAGGAGCTGGAACGCCGGCGCGATGACCTCGTCGTGCACCGCATGCTGGGCGACCACGGCAGCCAGGTTGCCGCCCGCGCTGTCACCTCCGACGGCGATCCGCGCGGGATCGATGCCAATGCCGTGCGCGTGGGTCGTGACCCATTCCCAAGCTGCCCAGCAGTCGTCAAACGCGGCTGGGAACTGCGCCTCCGGCGCGAGCCGGTAGTCGACCGCAATGACCCTGACCTGCGCCTCCTCGGCCAGGAATCGGCACAGTGCGTCATGGCTGTCAAGGTTGCCGTAGATCCACCCGCCGCCGTGGAAGAACACCAGCGCCGGTGCCGGACCGGTCAGACCATGCGGCGTGTAGAAGCGAAGGGTCAAGGGGCCACCGGGACCGTTGATCGTGCGGTCGGTGACCGCGCCGATCGGTTGGTTGCCGCCGCTCACCCGAGCCGACGACAGCACCTGCAACCGGCCCTTGCTGATCGGCAGCGTCTCGGCACCCGGACCTTCCAGGCGCTCGAGCCTGAGCAGCAGCTGCATCTCGGGGTCGAGGGTCCGTCCGTTGACCACGATCGGCGAGCCGGCGAGCCGGCGGATCACCGGGCGCGGCAGCTTCATCAAGGAGCGGGCGGTCGCACCGCGGGCGGTGTCGATCAGCTGCCGAGTCGGGCTCATGGCGGACAAGTTAGCGCATCCGGTGCAGGTATCGGGCTGTTCAATTTGCGTTCACCTTCACCTGTCACGCTCCGCGCATGGACTCCCAGGACTTCGCCGTCGCCGACCTCGAGGCCCCGGCGTCTCCGGACGAGTTCGACGTCGACCCGCCGTACGATCCAGCCGAGAGCGCGCTGCCGGAGGACCGGTTTCTCGATCGCGAGCTGTCGTGGATCGCCTTCAACGCGCGGATCCTGCATCTGGCGCGCGACGAGTCGGCGCCCCTGCTGGAGCGCGTGCGGTTCCTGGCGATCGTGTCGAGCAACCTCGACGAGTTCTTCATGGTGCGCATCGCCGGCCTGAAACGGCGCATCGCTGCAGGGGTCGCCGTCCCGTCCGCGAGCGGGCTGAGTCCCCGCGACGTACTGTCCCGGAGTCTCGCCGCGAGCCAGGCGCTCATGGAGGAGCAGGCGTACGCATACCACCACGAGATCCTGCCGGCGCTCGCCGACGAAGGCATCGAGCTGTTGCACTGGGACTCGTTGCGGCCGTCGGAGCAGGAGATGGTCAGCCTGGTCTATCGCGACCGGGTGTTCCCGGTGCTGACTCCGCTCGCAGTCGATCCCGCCCACCCGTTCCCATACATCTCGGGCCTCTCGCTCAACCTCGCGCTGATGATGCGCAATCCCGAGACCGGCAAGGACCACTTCGCCCGGGTCAAGGTGCCGCCGATCATCAACCGCTGGATGGAGGCCGATCCGGGGCGCTTCGTCCCGCTCGAAGAGGTCATCGCCGCCCACCTGGACCTGTTGTTCCCGGGCATGGAGGTCATCGCGCACCACATGTTCCGGGTGACCCGCAACGAGGACCTCGAGGTCGAGGAGGATGACGCCGAGAACCTGCTGAAGGCGCTCGAGCAGGAGCTGCTGCGCCGCAAGTTCGGCCCGCCCGTGCGCCTGGAGGTCGAGGACTCGATCGATCCCGGCGTGCTCGACCTGCTGGTGTCCGAGCTCGGCATCCGGCGCGAGGAGATCGTCCGGCTGCGCGGACCCCTCGACCTGCGCAGTCTCAACGAGATCGCCGACATCGACCGGCCGAAGCTGAGCTTCGATCCGTTCGTGCCCGGCACCCACACCCACCTGGCCGAGGTCGAGACGTCGAGTCCGGCCGACCTGTTCAGCGCGCTGCGCAAGCGTGACGTGCTGGTGCACCATCCGTACGACTCGTTCGCCACCAGCGTGCAGCGGTTCGTCGAGCAGGCCGCCGCAGACCCGCACGTGCTGGCGATCAAGCAGACGCTCTACCGCACGTCCGGCGACTCCCCCATCATCGACTCGTTGGTCGACGCCGCGCGCGCCGGCAAGCAGGTGCTGGTCATCGTCGAGATCAAGGCCAGGTTCGACGAGCAGGCCAACATCCGCTGGGCCCGCAAGCTCGAACGCGCAGGCTGCCACGTGGTCTACGGACTCGTCGGCCTCAAGACCCACTGCAAGCTCTCCCTCGTGGTGCGCGACGAGCCCGACGGCCTGCGACGCTATGCGCACCTCGGCACCGGCAACTACAACCCCAAGACCGCGCGCCTGTATGAGGACTTCGGCCTGCTGACCGCTGACCCCGACATCACCCACGACCTGACCGACCTGTTCAACAACCTGTCGGGATTTGCCCAGCGGTTCGACTACCGCAAGCTCATGGTGGCCCCGGCCGGACTGCGCGACGGCCTGCTCGAGCACATCGATCACGAGATCGCGCATCACGCCGCCGGTCGGCCGTCGGGCATCCGGATCAAGTCCAATTCCCTGGTCGACGAGGTCATCATCGACAAGCTCTACGAAGCGTCTCGGGCGGGGGTCGAGATCGATCTGGTCGTTCGCGGCATCTGCACGCTTCGGCCGGGCGTCCCCGGGCTGAGCGACAACATCCGCGTCCGCAGCGTCGTCGGACGGTTCCTCGAGCACAGCCGGGTCTATTGGTTCGCCGGTGGCGGCACGCCCGAGGCCTGGATCGGTTCGGCTGACCTGATGCATCGCAACCTCGATCGCCGGGTCGAGGTGCTCGTCCGCATACCGTCCGAGGAGCACATCAGCTTGCTGGGCGACCTGCTCGCGGCCTATGCCTCCGACGAGACCTTGTCGTGGCACCTCGAGGCCGATGCGAGCTGGACCCGTCATGGCGGCGAGGACATCCAGACGGCGCTCATCGCCGAGGCCAAGTCGCGCCGAGCTCGATAACTAGCCACTTGGCGACCCACGGGCCGACCTTCGGCCGATGCGGGGGCGCGCACCGGATTCGTACGGTGTGGCGATGGGCGTCCGCAGCAGTCGACGGTTCGTCGCCGCGCTGATCGCGCTGTCACCCTTCGTCGGTGAGTTCCCGCTCGGCAACCTGACACTGCGAGAGCTGCCGCTCGGCGTCTTCCTGGCGCCGATGTACGGGCTCGGTGCGGTGCTGGTGCGCGAAGTGGCTCGCCGGAGCGGTGGTGGCTGGCCGGTGATCTTGCTGCTCGCGGCGGCCTACGCCCTGATCGAGGAAGGGCTCGTCGACCAGCTGCTGTGGAATGACTCGTACGCAGATCACGACTACCTCCACGGTCCTTCGTATGTCCCCCTCCTCGGCACGAGCGTCGAAGCGATCCAGACG
>JAWWPE010000299.1:0-3381 GCA_033850895.1 Nocardioidaceae bacterium
CTGATCCTGCCGCTCGTTCCCGGTATCGGCCGCAACATCCGCGGTGCACGCATCTGGATCGGTCTCGGTCCGTTCAGCTTCCAGCCCGGCGAGGCCGCCAAGGTGTGCCTCGCGATCTTCTTCGCGGGCTATCTCGTGGTCAAGCGCGACGCACTCGCACTCGCCGGTCGGCGCGTGATGGGCATCGACCTCCCGCGCGGACGCGACCTGGGCCCGATCCTGGCGGGCTGGCTGATCAGCGTGGGCATCCTGATCTTCCAGCGCGACCTCGGCTCGTCCCTGCTGTTCTTCGGGTTGTTCGTCGTCATCCTCTATGTCGCCACCGAGCGAGCGGGCTGGCTGCTGGTCGGCGGCGGGTTGTTCGTGTTCGGCGCGTACTTCAGCTATCTCAGCTTCGGCTACGTCCGCGTGCGATTCGATGCCTGGCTCCATCCGTTCGCCGATCCGGATCGCAACGGCCAGATCATCAACGGGTTGTTCGGCCTCGCACACGGCGGGGTACTCGGCCAGGGGCTCGGGCAGGGCAGTCCACAGCAGACCCCGTTCGCGTTCTCCGACTTCATCGCGACCTCGATGGGTGAAGAGCTGGGACTCACCGGGCTGATGGCGATCCTGGTCATCTACGGCCTGATCGTGGAGCGAGGACTCCGCATCGCGCTGACGTGTCGCGATGCCTTCGGCAAGCTGCTCGCCGCCGGTCTGGCCTTCTCGTTCGCGCTCCAGGTGTTCGTGGTCGTGGGCGGTGTCACCCGGCTCATCCCGCTGACCGGCCTGACCACGCCGTTCCTGGCACAAGGCGGATCGTCGATGGTGATGAACTGGGCGATCATCGGGCTGCTGCTGCGGATCAGCGACCAGACCCGCCGACCGGCCCCCGAGATCTCCACGTTCGAGCGTGACGAGGAGACGCAGGTGGTGAAGCGCGCATGAACCGCCCCATCCGCAACATCGCCATCGTCTGTTTCGTGCTGTTCGCAGCCCTGCTGATCAACGCCAACTACGTGCAGTTCGTCGAGGCCGACACCCTCAACGCCAAGCCCGGCAACAAGCGCGTCATCAACGAGGAGTTCTCCCGCGATCGCGGCCCGATCCTGGTTGACGGCAAGCCGGTCGCCGAGAGCGTCAAGAGCAAGGACGAGTTCAAGTACCAGCGCCGCTACCCCGACGGTGGCCTGTACGCGCCGGTCACCGGCTATTTCTCGTACGTCTTCGGCCGTGGCGGACTCGAGCAGACGCAGAACAGCGTGCTGTCGGGTAGCGACAACCGGTTGTTCGTCAACCGCGTCGTCGACCTGGTCTCCAACAAGCAGCCCAAGGGCGGCAGCGTCGAGCTCACGATCGATCCCCTCGCCCAGAAGACCGCCGCGAGCGGTTTGCAGGCACTCGGCAAGAACACCAAGGGCGCCGTCGTGGCCCTCGACCCAGACACGGGGGCCGTGCTGGCGATGGTCAGCCAGCCGTCGTACAACCCCGACCGGCTCGCCAGCCACGACTTCGCCGGGGTGCAGAAGGCGTACAAGTCGCTCACCACCGACAAGGACCAGCCGATGCTCAACCGTGGCACGCAGCAGACGCTGCCGCCCGGCTCGACGTTCAAGCTGATCACCGCCGCCGCCGCGCTCGCGAACGGCCTGGACCCGTCCGACAAGGTCAAGGCCGGCACCACGCTCAAGTTCCCGGGCATCCAGTACACGCTGGGCAATGAGAACGGCAGCAACTGCGGCGGCGACAAGATCACCTTCGAGCAGGCCCTCAACGTGTCCTGCAATGTCGCTTTCGGCGGCATCGCCGGCAAGCTCGGGCAGACCAAGCTGGCCGAGCAGGCAGCCAAGTTCGGCTTCGGCACCGATCCGCTGCGCGGTCTGGCCGGCAACGCGAGTCGATTCACCGTCGGCGACCACAAGCTGGAGGCGCCGCAGCTCGCACAGACCGGCATCGGTCAGTTCGAGGTCGCGGCGACGCCGCTGCAGATGGCCATGGTCGCCGCCGGCATCGCCAACGACGGCAGGGTCATGACCCCGTACGTCGTCAAGACCGTGCGCTCGCCCAATCTGCACGTGCTCGACCAGGCCGAACCCCACCAGCTCAGCCAGGCGATGAGCGCATCCAATGCGACCAAGCTGCAGAAGATGATGGTCAGCACGGTCCAGAGGGGCACCGCGACCTCGGCCCGTATCGCCGGCGTGGACGTCGGCGCCAAGACCGGTACGGCGCAGTCCACCAAGGATCGCCCGCCCTACGCCTGGTTCGTTTCGTACGCGAAGTCCGGCGACAAGAAGGTCGCGGTCGCCGTGCTCGTCGAGTCGAGCAACACCGCCCGCGACGAGATCGCCGGTGGCCGGCTGGCCGGCCCGATCGCCCGCGCCGTCATGCAAGCCGTGGTGGGCAAGTGAGTACAAACTTTCGTGGTCCACGATCGGGCCTGGTGACGGCCCACGATGGGCCGGTTCGCACTACACCTCACCTTATTGGGAGACTGGAATCATGACCGAAGCTGGCGACGAGACAATCCGCCTCGGCGACCGCTATGAACTCGGCGGCCTGCTGGGCCGCGGCGGGATGGCGGATGTTCGCATCGGCCGCGACCTGAGGCTCGGCCGCACGGTGGCCGTCAAGCAGCTGCGATCCGACCTTGCAGCCGACGACACGTTCCAGGCTCGCTTCCGCAAGGAGGCCCAGTCGACCGCCGCGCTCAACCACCCGTCGATCGGTGCCGTCTACGACACCGGCGAGACGCTCGACAAGCACGGCAATCACGTCCCGTACATCGTCATGGAGTACATCGAGGGCCAGACCCTGCGCGACATACTCCGCGGTGCCGAGAACGGCCGCAAGATCCTCCCTGAGCGCGCACTGTCGATCACGGCCGACGTGCTGAGTGCGATCGACTACAGCCACCGCTCGGGCATCATCCACCGCGACATCAAGCCTGCGAACGTCATGCTGACGCCGTCGGGCCAGGTCAAGGTCATGGACTTCGGGATCGCCCGGGCGATCGCCGACACCTCCTCGGCGATGACCCAGACCGCCGCCGTCATCGGCACCGCCCAGTACCTCTCGCCGGAGCAGGCACGCGGCGAGACCGTGGACGCCCGCAGCGACATCTACTCCACCGGTTGCCTGCTGTACGAGCTGCTCACCGGCCGACCGCCGTTCATCGGCGTCAGCCCGGTCTCGGTGGCCTACCAGCACGTACGCGAGGAAGCCCGCCCGCCGTCGCAGCTCAACCCCGATGTGAGCTCGACAATCGACCACATCGTCGCCAAGGCACTCGCCAAGCGGGTCGAGGATCGTTATCAAAGCGCTGCCGACATGCGCAAGGACATCGAGCGGGCCATCGCCGGCCAGCAGGTCGCTGCGCCGACTGCGGCCACGGCAGTT
>JAWWPE010000309.1:0-3958 GCA_033850895.1 Nocardioidaceae bacterium
GTGAACTTCGGGACCACCGACGACGCCACCGCCGTCACGAGCTTGGCGCCATCCTTGGCGATGCCGCGGTTCTCGTACTCGCGCCCGACCATGAATCCGGTGATGTTCTGCAGGAACACCAGCGGGATGCCGCGCTGGTTGGCCAGCTCGATGAAGTGCGCCCCCTTGAGCGCGGACTCGCTGAACAGGATGCCGTTGTTGGCGATGATCGCGACGGGATAGCCCCAGATGCGGGCGAAACCACACACCAGCGTCTCGCCATAGAGCGGCTTGAACTCGTGCAGGCGTGAGTCGTCGACGACCCGGCGGATGACCTCGCGCACGTCATAGGGCGTACGGCCGTCGACCGGCACCACGTCATACAACGTCTCGGGGTCCTCGGCCGGTTCGGCCGGCTCATGCGGCGGCGGCGCGCTGGTCGGTCGCTCCAATGTGCCGACGATCGAGCGGACGATCTGCAGCGCGTGCTCGTCGTCATCGGCCAGGTGGTCGACGACACCCGAGAGCCGGGCGTGCACGTCACCGCCGCCGAGGTCCTCGGCCGTCACGACCTCGCCGGTGGCGGCCTTCACCAACGGGGGCCCGCCCAGGAAGATGGTGCCCTGTTCCTTGACGATGACCGACTCATCGCTCATCGCCGGGACGTACGCCCCGCCGGCCGTGCACGATCCCATGACCGCCGCGATCTGCGGGATGCCCTGAGCCGACATCTGCGCCTGGTTGTAGAAGATCCGGCCGAAGTGCTCGCGATCGGGGAACACCTCGTCCTGCATCGGCAGGAACGCTCCGCCGGAGTCGACGAGGTAGATGCACGGCAGGTGGTTGTCCTGGGCGATCGTCTGCGCGCGCAGGTGCTTCTTGACCGTCAGGGGGTAGTAGGTGCCGCCCTTGACGGTGGCGTCGTTCGCGACGATCACGCACTCGTGGCCGCTGACCCGCCCGATCCCGGCGATGACGCCGGCGCTCGGTACCTCGCCGCCATACATCTCGTACGCTGCGAGCGGAGCGATCTCGAGAAACGGTGAGCCCGGATCGAGCAGGTGATCCACCCGATCACGTGGCAGCAGCTTGCCGCGCCCGACGTGTCGTTCGCGGGACGCCTCCGTGCCGCCCATGCGGACCTCGGCCAGGCGGCTACGCAGTTCGTCCACGAGTTGGCGCATGCCCGAAAGGTTAACAGTCGTTAACCAAGGTCCGCTACAGTGGGCCGGTATGAGCGAGCGCCAGCGAGTGAACCAGAAGGCAGAGATCATGCCGCGGCGACAGCAGATTCTCGACACGGCTGCCTCGTTGTTCGCCGAGCGCGGATTCCACGGCGTGTCCGTGCACGACATCGGTCGAGCGTGCGGCATCTCAGGACCGGCGCTCTACAAGCACTTCAACAGCAAGAACGACATCCTCACCCAGTCACTCACGGCCATCAGTGAACGGCTGCTCGAGGAAGGTGAGGCACGGGTCGCCACCACCACGGACCCGACCACTGCCCTCGACGCCCTCATCGCGTGGCACATCGACTTCGCCCTCGGCAATCCCGCCCTCATCGTCATCCAGGAACGCGAATGGGCCAACCTCGAGGCGGCCGGCCGCAAGCAGGTGCGTTCCCTCCAGCTCGCCTATATCGACGTATGGGTCGACACCCTGCGTGCCCTTCGCGCCGATCTCGACCCGGCCGAGGCGCGCGCCGCCGTCCAAGCGACATTCGGACTGCTCAACTCGACGCCGCACAGCGCCCGGATCAGCGAGTCGGCGATGCAAGTGCGACTGGCCCTGATGGCGCGATCGGCTCTGCTCGCGTAGCTGGCCTCCTGCCCCGGATCGTCGCCGTGGCGACGCCGGCCAACATCACCGCACCGCCCACGCATTCGAGGACAGTCGGCACCTCGTCCTGCACGAGCCAAGCCGCGCCGATGCCGATCACCGGCACGAGCAGCACGAAGGGCACGACCGCACTCGCCGGGTACCGGGCGAGCAGGTTGTTCCAGATCGCGTAGCCCAGCAGGGAGGCTGCGAGCGCGGTGTACGCAGTGCTCGCGATCGCGACCCCTGACAGGTGCGCGAGTGCGCGTCCGACCTCGTCGCCGCCGTCGACGAGGAGCGACAACCCGAGAGCCGGCAGCGGGACGACGAGCGCAGACCACACGACGAGCGAGAAGCCAGAGGCCACTCCGGCGCTTCGGCTGATCACATTGCCGATCGCCCAGGAGATCGCCGCTCCGAGCATGACAAGCGCGGGCACGATCGGCGAGGTCGTCCCGTGGGCGATCACGACGGTCGCGAGACCCGCCGTTCCGACCGCGGCGCCGACGATCTGGCGTCGCGTCGGACGCTCTCTGAGCACCGCGGTCGCGATGACGATCGTAAGGATCACCTGGGCCTGGAGCAGCAACGAAGCGAGACCGGCGGGCATACCGAGGTCGAGTGCGAGGTAAAGGAAACTGAACTGGCCGAGGCTCATGAACACCCCGACTGCGACGACCACGCGCCACGGCTCGGCTGGACGGGGCACGAAGAACACCAGCGGCACCGCCACGAACGTGAACCGCATCGCCAGGAAGAGCAGCGGTGGCACGTCGGCGAGTCCCTCGTCGATCACCACGAAGTTGGCCCCCCAGATCACCATCACGAGAACGGCGAGCAGGCTGTGGCGCAGGGACATGCCTCCACAGTGCCTCAGAGATCGATGTAGCACCAGCAATGCTTTCTGGATGAAACCACGTACGATCGCTACATGATTGATCTCGGTGCGCTCCGCGCCCTGGTGGCCGTCAGGGACCACGGCAGCATCGTCGGCGCCGCGGCCGCTCTCGACTTCACCCCGTCCGCCGTCTCCCAGCAGATCAAGAAGCTCGAGCGACAGAGCCGGTCACCGATGCTGGAGCGCGTCGGTCGTACGGTCATCCTCACCGAGCGCGGCCGGCTGCTCGCCGAGCGCGGCACCCGGCTGCTGTCCGACCTCGAGCAGGTGGAGAACATCGCGGTCGGTGGCGCCGAGGAGCTGCGCGGGACGTTTCGCCTGGCGACGTTCTCCTCCGCGTCCCGGGGAATCGTCGCACCGTTGCTGGCGCGGCTCCGCGACTCCGCGCCACAGCTCGACGTGGTCGTGCAGGAGTCCGATCCGCGCGAGTCCATCACGCTGGTCGAACGCGGCGGTGCCGACCTCGCCGTCGTGCACGACTGGAACACCCTTCCGCTCGACGTCCCGGTCACGCTCGAGCAGCAGCACCTCCAGGACGACGAGGCCGACGTGCTGCTGCCGTGGAACCATCGCCTCGCGCTGCGTGACTCCGTCTCCCCGATGGATCTGGTGGCCGAACGGTGGGTCACCACACCGGCCGGCACGATCTGCCACGAGTGGCTCGTGCACATGTTCGCGATGCACGGTGAGCGTCCCGATCTGCGCTACTTCGACAGCTCGTACTCCACCCATGAGGCGATGGTCGAGCACGGCGTCGCGGTCGCCTTGGTGCCGCGGTTGGGACGCGAGATCCTGTCCCACCACATCCGTGTCGTTCCGGTCGTCGATCCGACTCCTCGGCGTCGGATCAGCTCGGTATGGCGCGCGTCCAGCGCCGACAACCCCGCCCGGCGACATATCCAGCGCGAGCTCGAGGCCCTGTCGCCCGTCATAGCCAAGCCGTAGGCCTTTCGATCACCCCTGATCACGGCGCGTTGAGCGGATCCTGCTTCTTCCCGAACTCGCAGTGATTGGCGATGAAGTCGTAGATCTGTGACTTCTGCGCCTCGTCGAACTTCAGGAAGAAGAACGCCGCACCGGAAGCCTCACTGTTGACGTGGAGCGGCATGGTCGCGCCGGTGCGGTCCTCCGCGACGACGTGGATGTCGCACCGGTTGGGGATCAGCTCGACGTACGCGTGATAGGGCTTGGATCCGGCCGCGACGGTGTGCTGGATGTTGCTGACCGGCGACGGCTTGAGCAAGGTGGTGCCGCCGAGCGGGC
>JAWWPE010000310.1:0-6494 GCA_033850895.1 Nocardioidaceae bacterium
GCACGGCAAGCCGGTGGGTTTCAAGCTCTGCGTCTCGTCGACGCAGGAGTTCCTGGCAATCTGCAAGGCGATGCGGCTCGAGCAGATCACGCCGGACTTCATCGTGGTCGACGGCGGTGAGGGTGGCACCGGTGCAGCCCCGCTGGAGTACGAGAACCGGGTCGGCACACCGCTGACCGAGGGACTGTTGATGGTCCACAACGCCCTGGTCGGCACCGGTCTCCGTGATCGCATCCGCATCGGCGCGGCCGGCAAGGTGGCCGTCGGCACCGACGTCGTGCGCAGGCTCGCGCAGGGCGCCGACTACACGAATGCGGCCCGGGCGATGATGATGGCGACCGGTTGCATTCAGTCCCAGCGTTGCCACACCAACACCTGCCCGGTCGGCGTCGCGACCCAGGATCCGCGCCGCGAACGCGCGCTGGACGTCGGCGACAAGAGCCTGCGGGTCGAGCGGTACCAGCGCTCCACGGTCGAGGAAGCCTGCCAGATCATCGCCTCGATGGGTCTGCACACGCCCGACGACCTCCGGCCGCACATGCTTCGCCGCGTCGTCGGGCAGCTCGAGACACGCTCATACGCCGAGATGTACGACTGGCTCGACGACGGCGAGCTGCTGGCCGAGCCGCCCCGCGCCTGGGCCAATGACTGGGCCCTCGCGGACCCCGACACATTCCACCGAACAGTTCAGGAGGCCCGATGACCACCGTTGCCCGCATGTTGGTGACTTCGCTCGCGGAAGCCGGCGTCACGACGATCTGGGGCGTGGTCGGCGACGCCCTCAACCCGGTCACCGACGCGATCCGCACCGAGGATCGCATCGAGTGGATCGGCGTACGCCACGAGGAGGCCGGAGCCTTCGCGGCGTCGGCCCAGGCCCAGCTGACCGGCACGCTCGGGGTCTGCGCCGGCACCGTCGGGCCGGGCTCGATCCACCTGCTCAACGGGTTGTACGACGCCAAGAAGTCGCACGCACCGGTCCTGGCGATCTGTGGCCAGGTGCCGCGCGAGGAGCTGGGCAGCGACTTCTTCCAGGAAGTCGACAACGACCAGGTGTTCGCCGATGTCGCGGTGTTCACCCGCACGGTCTCCGATCCGGCGCAGGCGCCGCTGCTGGTCGAGCAGGCGGTCAACGCCGCGCTGCAGCAGGAGGGCGTCGCGGTGCTGACGCTGCCGGGAGACATCGGAGACCTCGACATCCCCAAGGGCACGGCGACTCCGAGCTTCGTCACCGCCCAACCGTCGACGATGCCCAGTGCCGAGGACGTCGCGTCCGTGGCGGCGGTGCTCAATGCCGCCGAGAACGTCACCCTCCTGGTCGGCCTCGGTGCGCGCGACGCCCACGACGATGTGCTCGCGATCGCCGACATCCTCGCCGCGCCGATGGTCGTGACGCTGAAGGCCAAGGAGGACTTCGATGAGGACAACCCGTTCGAGGTCGGCCAGTCCGGGCTGATCGGCAATCCGGCGGCGCAACAGGCCTTCGAGGACTGCGACGTCCTATTCCTGGTCGGCACCGATTTCCCCTATCGGGAGTGGTACCCGGAGGGCAAGACGGTGATCCAGCTGGACAAACGCGGTGCGTATGTCGGGCGCCGCACCCACGTCGCGCATGCGCTGGTCGGCCATTGCGCGCCGACCCTTGCCGCACTGAGACCGCAGCTCGTCGCCAAGAGCTCGCGAGACCACCTCGACTCCGCTCGGCACAAGTACGACGACTGGCGTGAGCGGCAGTCGCACCTGGCCGAGCCGGACTACGACCACGAGCACCTGGGCGTGATCCGCAAGGTGCTGGACAATCCCGAGCACGCCATCCGTCCCGAAGCGGTCGCTGCTTCGATCGATCGGCACGCCGCGGCCGACGCGATCTTCACGACCGACACAGGGATGTCGACGGTCTGGCTGTCCCGCTTCGTGCGGGTGACCGGCGACCGGCGGCTGATCGGTTCGTTCAACCTCGGCTCGATGGCCAATGCGATGCCGCAGGCACTCGGCGCGGCCAGCCTCGACCGGCGCCGCCAGGTCGTCGCATTCTGCGGGGACGGCGGGCTCACGATGCTGATGGGCGACCTGATCACTGCCGTCACGTACGACCTGCCGGTCAAGCTCATCGTGTTCGACAACAGCCGGCTCGGCATGGTCAAGCTCGAGCAGGAGCAGGGTGGGCTGCCGGAGTTCGGCACGGTCCTGCACAACCCCGATCTGGCCGCCGTGGCGCGGGCGTGCGGTTTGCACGGCGTACGCGTCGAGTCTCCGGACGAGCTCGACGGCGCAATTGCCGAGGCGCTGGCGCATCGCGGTCCGGTGCTGCTCGATGTCGTGACGAACCCCGACGAGATCTCGATCCCGGGCCGTACGTCCGTCGGCCAGGCCTGGGGCTTCGCGATCGCCAAGGTCAAGGAGACGTTGGAGTCCCGGTCCTGACCGGCGATTGAGACCGGCATCACAGGGGTAGAGGCAGGTCCATGAGCACCTCCGAGAAGTCTTCGTCCAACGCCGAGCTGGGGCGCATCACCACTGACATCCCTGCGCGGATGGATCGTCTCCCGTGGGCCCGCTGGCACTGGATGATCGTGATCGGACTCGGCGCCGTGTGGATCTTGGACGGCCTCGAGGTCACGATCGTCGGCAACCTCTCCGACGTGCTGAAGGACGGTCACCACGGCCTCGGCCTGACCAGCTCGGACGTCGGCCGCGCGGGTGCGATCTACGTCGCCGGCGCCTGCCTCGGCGCGTTGTTCTTCGGCCAGCTGACCGACCGGTTCGGCCGGAAGAAGCTGTTCATGCTGACCCTGCTGGTCTACCTCACCGGCACGGTGTTGACCGCGTTCTCGATGAACCCGACGTGGTACTTCGTCTGCCGATTCATCACCGGCACCGGCATCGGGGGTGAGTATGCCGCCATCAACTCCGCGATCGACGAGCTGATTCCGGCGAAGTACCGCGGTCGCATCGACATCACGATCAACGGATCGTTCTGGGTCGGCGCGGCGGCTGGCTCGTTGTTGACGATCCCGCTCACCGATCCGACCGTCGTCAACCCCGAGTTCGGCTGGCGCTTCTGCTTCGCCCTCGGCGCGATCCTCGGCTTCGGCGTGCTGTTCGTGCGCAAGAGCGTGCCGGAGAGTCCTCGCTGGTTGTTCATCCACGGCCGCGAGCAGGAGGGCGAGGAGATCGTCAAGGAGATCGAACGCACCGTCGAGGAGGAGGACCACCTGGACCTCGACGACGTCGATGAGTCGATCACGATCCGCCAGCGGCGCACGATCGGCATGATGGAGATCGCTCACACGGTCTTCGCGCTCTACCCCAAGCGCACGATTCTGTGCCTGTCGCTGTTCGCGGGCCAGGCCTTCCTCTACAACGCGTTCTTCTTCACTTACGGCGACACGCTCACGACGTTCCTCGACGTGAAGCAGACCGGTTGGTACGTCGCGATGTTCGCGGCGAGCAACTTCGCCGGGGCGCTGATCCTCGGACCGCTGTTCGACCGGGTCGGCCGCGTACCGATGATCGCCGGCACCTACATCGCCTCCGGCGCACTGCTCGGCATCACTGGGTTCATGCTGGGCGACCTCAGCGCGATGTCACTGACGTTGTTCGGCATGGTGGTCTTCTTCTTCGCGTCGGCCGGCGCGAGCGCTGCCTATCTCACCGCCAGCGAGGTGTTCCCGATGGAGACCCGAGCGCTGTGCATCGCGTTCTTCTACGCCATCGGCACCGCGATCGGCGGCATCGCCGGGCCGTTGTACTTCGGTCACCTGATCGATCACGCCACCGCGTCCAAGGACATCACCGGGATCCTTCCGGGCTATTACCTCGGCGCCGGCTTGATGATCGCGGCCGGGATCGTGGCGATCTTTCTGGGCGTCAAGGCGGAGGGGGAGTCGCTGGAGAACATCGCCAAGCCGCTCACCGCCGAGGACTCGTTGAGCTGACGATGCCGGTCGGCGCCGTGCTAGAACAGTCTCGTGTCGACGCCGGGTGAGCTGCAGGTCTCCAAGCGCAACGCCCGCTTCCAGCAGTGGGAAGCGCTGCTGACCAACCGCAACAAGCGGCAGCGCGCCGGCGAGTTCCTGGTCCAGGGCGTACGTCCGATCAACCTCGCGATCGAGCATGGCTGGGCGATCCGGGCGTTGATTCACGACACCGATCGGACCCTGTCGGACTGGGCGAACGGCGTCATTGCCCGAGTTCCCACGTTGCAGGTCGCGATGGCCGGCGAGCTGATCGCCGAGCTGAGCGGCAAGGACGACGGCGCGGTCGAGCTGCTCGCTGTCGTCGAGATGCCGCCGGACGACCTCTCCCGGATACAGCCCGATCCGAACTTCCTCGGCATCGTCTTCGACCGGCCGAGCAATCCCGGCAACATCGGCTCGGTCGTCCGCGCCGCCGATGCATTCGGTGCCGGAGTCGTGGTCATCACCGGGCATGCTGCGGACCCGTACGACCCGCGCGCCGTACGGGCGTCCACCGGGTCGCTGTTCGCGGTGCCGGTGGTACGCCAGAACAGTCACGTCGACGTGCTCGCCTGGGCCCGCGAGGCCGGCCTGCAGGTCGTCGGCACCGACGAGGGCGGCTCGGTCGACATCGACGACCACGACCTGACCGGGCCGACCCTGCTGGTGATCGGCAACGAGACCTCCGGCATGAGCGCGGGCTGGCGCGAGGCCTGCGACGCGCTGGTCCGGATCCCGATCTCCGGCTCGGCCAGCTCGCTCAACGCCGCCGGCGCAGCCACCGTGTTCCTGTATGAGGCGACCCGCCAGCGGAGCTGATCTCGTCGTGAACGCGATGTGACTCAGGTCATCGCGCGCAGATTTGGCGTTCCCGGATGCACCGCCTAGAATCGAAACGAAACAGTTTCGTTCACCAAGGAGGCGGTATGAGCCGGATGACGACCGAGAGGCTCGAAGAGCTCTACGTCGGCACGCTCGCCCTGGTTGCCGAGCATGGCTACGACAAGCTGACGATGGACCAGATCGCCGAGGCGACCAAGTCCAGCAAGGCGACGCTCTACCGCCAATGGGGCAGCAAGGCCGCCCTCGTGGTCGAAGCGCTGCAGTGCACGGGGGAGATCAACGACGATTTCCCGGACACCGGCACGATTCACGGTGACCTCCAGGCGCTGGCCGAGCACTCCAAGAGTCACGACAAGGGCAACTCCGACCTGATCACCGCGATCATGCACGCGATGCGGACCAACGAAGAGCTGGCCACCGCCGTACGTACTGAGATCCTCGGACCGGCGCGCGGTCGGATCGCGGGGATGCTCAAGAAGGCCGTCGACCGCGGCGAGATCGCCGCCGACAATCCGGCGCTGCCGTTCGCCGACCTCCTGTTCATGGCGCCGATGCTCCTGCACATCGTGCTCGAGGGCACCGAGCCGGAGCCCGAATACCTGCACCGCTACTTCGAGGGCGTCGTCATTCCTGCCCTCGGCATCCACTGACTTTCACACAACACCCCCAAGGGAGAAATCACCATGGCTTGGCACCTCTATCGACTCGGGCGCTGGTCGTTCCGACGCCGCCGTTACGTCGCCGCCTTCTGGGTCGGCCTGCTGATCCTGATGGCGGTCGGCTCCGCCACCCTGTCGGGCAAGACGTCCGACAGCTTCAGCCTGCCGGGCATCGAGTCCACCAAGGCATTCGACCTGATCAAGGCGCGCACTCCCGATGCAGCACCCGACGGTGCAACGGCTCGGATCGTCTATCAGGCGCCCGAGGGGCAGACCCTCAAGAGCGCGCAGAACAAGGCCCTCGTCAAGGATGCGATCGCCCAGATCACGTCCAAGAACGTGGTCAGCTCGACCGACCCGTTCGTCACGGGCACGATCTCCAAGGACGGGCGCACGGCCTACTCGACGGTGTCGTACGCCAAGCAGTCGGTCGACCTGACCGACGCTGACCGCACCGCGCTGGCTGATGCGCCGAAGGCTGCCGAGAAGGCCGGCCTCAAGATCGCGATCGGCGGCGATGCGCTCCAGGAGGTCCCGGACACCGGCGCCACCGAAGGCCTCGGCATCCTGGTCGCGATCGTCGTGCTGATCATCACGTTCGGCTCACTGCTGGTCGCCGGTATGCCTCTGCTCACCGCGCTGATCGGTGTCGGCATCGGCGTCTCGACGATCACCACGCTGACCGGGTTCGTGAGTCTGGGCTCCACCACACCGATCCTCGCGACGATGCTGGGCCTCGCGGTCGGCATCGACTACGCATTGTTCATCGTGTCGCGCTATCGCCACGAGGTGAAGCTCGGCCACTCGAACGAGGAGGCCGCGGGTCGTGCCGTCGGCACCGCCGGGTCGGCCGTCATCTTCGCCGGGCTGACCGTCATCATCGCGCTTGCCGGGCTGACCGTCGTCAACATCTCGTTCCTGACCGAGATGGGTCTCGCCGCCGCCGGCACGGTCGCCGTCGCGGTGCTGATCGCGCTGACCCTGTTGCCGGCATTGTTCGGTTTCGCCGGCCACCGGGTCACCCGCAAGCTGC
>JAWWPE010000223.1:0-6048 GCA_033850895.1 Nocardioidaceae bacterium
AGACCTGCGGCGACCCCGTCGAGGATCGAACGCTCGCGATCGGTGAGCTGGGGAAACGCATCGGCGGCACGTCGTGGCGGCGACGCGAACCACGACCGGAGGCGTCCCGCCAGGGCCGCACCGAACACGGCCTGACCGGCTCCCGCGGACCGCACGGCCGCGACGATGTCGGCGCCGTCGGCACCTTTGAGGAGGTAGCCCATGGCTCCCGCGGCGACCGCGGAGAACACCATGTCCTCGTCCTCGAACATCGTGACGACCAGGATCGCCGTCTCGGGGCGCGTGGCAAGGATCGCGCGCGTCGCTTCGATGCCGTGCATGCCCGGCATCTGCAGGTCCATCAGCACGACGTCGGGTTCGAGTTGCGTCACGAGGTTGATCGCGGCGTTGCCGTCACCGGCCTCACCGACCACCGTGACGCCGTCGGCAGAGCCGAGGACTGCCAGTAGTCCCTGCCGCACGAGCGGGTGGTCGTCCACGATCAGCACCGTCGTCGCCTCGTCGGTCATGGCGTCAATCCTGTCGTGGGTGAGGCACCGAGCGGGAAGCGGGCACGCACCGACCCGCCGTCCGCTGTCGGTCCGGCGGTCAGCGAGCCGCCGAGCTCGGCCGCTCGTTCACGCATGCCAAGGACGCCCACACCGGCCGTCCAGTCGCCGCGCGATGACCCGTCATCGGCCACCTCCACCACGAGCGACCCGTCCCGGACCTCGAGCACGACGCTGCAGGTCCGCGCGTCGGCATGGCGTACGACGTTGGTGACGGCCTCGACGGCTGTGCGGAACGCAGCCACCTCCACGGCCGCCGGCAGCTCGGGAAGATGAGCGCCCTCGACAGAGACCTGGAGCGGGCTGCTCTCGACCAGACGGTTGATGTGGAGCTCGAGGGCTCCGACCAGTCCCAGGTCGTCGAGCGCCGGGGGTCGCAGCCCGTACACGATGCTCCGCAGGTCCGCGATGGCCTGTGACGATGCCTCCTTGGCGTGCGACATGAAGGCGTCGGCCTCCGACATTCGGGGGTCCTCCGGTGCCAGCCGCGTGCGAGCCGCGTCGATGTTGAGCCCCAGCGCCGTGAGCACCGGACCGAGGCCGTCGTGCAGCTCGCGACGCAGACGGCGGCGCTCCTCCTCACGTGCGTTGACCAGGCGCTGCCGCGATTCGAGCAGATCGGCGGTCAACGCTTCCGCGTGCACCGCGGCACCGGACTGGCGAGCGAGATCGGCGAGGACCAGACGGTCCCGCGGGTCGAACTCGGCTTCACCCCGCCGCGGCGATGCGGCCAGGTGGCCCACCGTCCGGCCCTGATAGGTCAGGGCCCACCTCTCGACCGGGCTGTCCCGGGCCTCCCCGCGGACCGCAAGCAACTGTTTGTCACCCGGCCCTTCGATGGCCACGTACGGCAGCCGAAGCGACTCGGCGACCGCCGCCACGACACCGGCCAGCACTGTGCCGGGCCCCGCAGCGGCCTCGAGCCGGCGACTCACGTCACTCAGCGCCCGGTAGGGATCATCGCGTTCGCCATAGAAGAAGTGATGGACGAGGTGCTGGCTCCGGCTGCGGGCCGGACCCACCGCCACGGCGGTGACAAGGGCGGCGACGATGATGCCGGCTCGTTCCGAGGCCAGTGCGGCACCCACCGAGGCCACCGCGATGTAGACGCTGAGCAGGATCACGGTGACCAGCCCGTAGACCGCCGAGCGCCGGATGACCGCGTGGATGTCCCACAGGTGGTAGAACATCACCGGAATCGCCAAGGTGGTGACGAACAGCAGTCCGTCGAGGACGTCGATGACCCCCGGCAAGGAGTCCGTCACGGCGAACGGGAACAGCACCAGGGCGAAGATGACCCCGCCGGCTCGCCACCGCAGTTGTTCGCGCTCGATGCCTTCGGATCGCAGCGCGCGCACGACCACTCCGAGCCCGGCCAACAGACCGAGCAGCACGATCAACGGCGCGGCGAACTCGAGCGCGTCTGCCGCATCCTGCAGCCACGTCCCGCCCACGAGTGGGTTGTCGAGCGTCACGGACGAGGACCCGCGGTCCACCTGGTTCACGTCGGTCGACCCGAACATCCCACCGAACACGACCAGCACGAGTCCGAGGATCATCAACCGGTCGAGGACGCGGCCAGCCCTCGACCGGATCTGGCCGCTCGGAAAGCGGACGTTGACGAAGCCCTGCACGGCGATCTGCGCGAACATCAGGCCGGAGGCCATCAGGCCCCACCGCACGATCGTGCCGGTGTCGCCTCGGCTCGCAGCGAGATAGGCGGGGCCGGTGGTCAACGCAGCGAAGGTTAGGGCCGCCGCGGCGCCGGCGAGCAACCATCCGAACGGCAGATCAGGCCGACGGTTGACCAGGAATGCCCCGGCGATCCCGTACGTGATGAGGTAGCCGAGCTCGGCGGCGAGCTCGTGGCGGATGTCGGGTGGCACGTCCGCCGCACGTAGCAAGATGACGACGTTCGCCACCGCGCCCACCACCGTCACCAGCAGTGTCGCGGCAGACCACACCGGTGCATGGCGTCGTGGCGACCATGCACGGGCTGGGGTGAGGGCGATGTCAACGATGCCGTAACCATGCACCCGGCCCGCCGGCGTTCGCAACGAAATTGGTTCCCGCGGCACCGGGAGATCCTCCCGCGATCCGGGACAGCCGCGAGAGCGCGTTCTCTGGCTGCGGGAATGGCGCGCCGTCAACGATGAACCCATCGCGCCAGGCATCGGGCTCGGCGTCAGATCGTTGGAGGCACCATGAAGTTCCTACGCTGGGCCGCAGTCGTCGCCCTCTCCCTCATGTCGCTGTTGAACATCGGCGTCCTGGCCGAAAGTGACGACGGCCCGCCCGCTGCCGCTGTCGCGGGCGCCGTGGTGCTCGGGCTGTTCGGGTTCGTCGCCGCGTACGGCTTGGCTCGCCGCGAGCCGTGGGGGCGTGCGGCGGCGATCGCTGCCGGGGCGCTCAACATCGTCGGTGGCGTGATCGCGATGGTGAACGACTCCGACGGCGCCATCGTCGGGATCGTGCTCGGCGCCGTCATCGTGGTGCTCAGCTTCGCCGCGAGCGACAGCACCTCGCCGCGCCGCCAGTCAGCCCTCGGCTGACCAACATGCTGCTGCGGCTCGGTGCCTAGTCCCCGAGCCGCAGCTGCGATGTCGCGTCAGGCGCGTTCGCGGCGCGTGACGTCCGGCTCCGCGTGCTCAGAGGTCAGCGGGTCGTGGGTGCCGTCGTGTCGGCATCCAACCGCTTCTTCACTGCGAGACCCAGCGCCACCATGCCCGCCGCGAGGGCGAGGTGCAGCCAGTTGTCGGCCGAGTCGACCGGGACGAAGTTGGCGGACGACTCCTTGTCGATGAGGACTCCGTAGATCGTCAGCACGAGGTAGATGGCTGCGGCGCCGAACAGGTACGGCGCGACCTGACGGGCGTTGCGGGCGGCCGCCAACCCAGCGATGCCGAACACCAGGTGCACGATGTTGTGCAGCACCGATACCTCGAAGATGCCGAGCAACTGGGCACCGCTGTCGTGATCGGCGAACGTCATGCTGTCGTAGTCGGTCGTGATGCCGGGGATGAACCCGAGTACTCCGACGAGCAGGAACACTGCGCCAACCGCTGTGGCGACGGTCTTCGCGAACTTCTCGGCGTCGTTGACGTGAGCACTGTGCGTGGTCATGGGTCGGTCCTTCGTGTTGTTCTGTTTGCTGCGCTTGCTGCTGAACGCATCACACGGATACCCGCTGAACCGCACGGTATTCATACGCCTTGCCAGGCTTCAATCGCTGAGCCGCAGCTGGGACGTCGCGTCGGAGGCGATGGTCGTACGCGACGTCCAGCCCGGCGGGGCGATGGCCACGTCGACGGCGCGTTCGATGTGGACGTGCACTCGGTCTCCATCGGCCGAAATGCGTACGACAGCGACTCGCTCACCTGAGGCCGCGAGGTAGGACGCGACCAGGCGACGCGCCTCGCCCTGGTCGATCTGCACATGGCTGCCGACCCCGTGTCGATAGAAGTCCTCGCGACTCAGTCCATCGGCGGCCGCCAACGCGGCTCCGTCGGCGAGGTTGTCGAGCTCCTGGTGCTGCAGGAATGCCGCCGAGGCGTTGACCACGATGACGACCAGCAGACCGAGGAACACGAAGAACCCGATCGTGATCACCGTGATCTGACCGCGTTCGCGATTCATCGCTTGCTCCGGAAGCTGCCGAACGGCTCGACATGGGTGCTGTCGACCGTGATGCCGCCGAGTTGCGTGCCGAGTGCGCTCGGCGTCAGGGGCAGCGGCTGAGTCGTGCGGATCAGCACCCGCACCGAAGAGCCGGGTGTCAGGCAATCTGCGGGCGATGGCAGACACGTGATCTGGACCGATGCGGTGGGCAAGCTCTGATCGCCAAGGGCGACACGAGCGGCCATGCGAGCGCGTCTCTCGCCCGTGGCGACATCGGGCGCCTGGATGAACGCCCGCGCTGCTGACCGACTCGCGGTCGACACGCCATACGCGGCTCGTTGCGTGTCGAACACCGCGATGAGTATGTAGACGAATGGCACGAGCAACAGGATCGTGAGCCAGACGAACTCAACCGTGGCCGTGCCGTCGTCGTGCGTCCTCATGGCGCGACATCGCGGATCGCGTGACCGCGCACCGTCAGGGAGACCGATGGGCCGAACAGGCCTAGTGCGGGCACGCGGGCATGCACGACCACCGCGGTCGCGCTCGCCCCGCCGATCGTGGTCCAGGTCGCAGACACATCGTCGGCGTAGCGATCAGCGAGCACTCGTCGGATCATCGACCGCGTGCGTGCTGCCCCGTCGGCCGGCGTCGCTCCCAGTGGCGCCGACGCTCGAGCCCCCTCCGACGCCGCGGAAGCGAGCGTGTTGCGCACGTGCAGGACGAGCGCGACCTGCGCAATCCCGAGCACCAACGGGACGAGCAGCACCATGACCAGGACGAAATCGACGACCGCTGCGCCCCGTTCGCCACCAGCCCGACCGGTAGGCACGGCTCAGCCGCCGACCGCCGAGAGGGCATTGACGAGCATCCCACGGAGCGCCGGTCCGGCGACTGCCGTGAGCACGGCGACCAGGCCCGCGCTCATGACGGTGATCATGACCCAGCCCGGAACGTCGCCTCGCTGGTCGTGCCGATGCGCGATGAGCCGCCGGCACAGGTGTCGGAGTTTCATGGTTTGTCCTTTCACATACCCGATGTCAGATGAAGCCCGATGTAGCCCGGGAAGAAGGCGAAGACGACCGTGACGGGAAGGATGAGGAACACCACCGGGATCATCATCGCAATCTCCTTGCGCCCGCCCACTTCGATGAGCTCACGGCGACCGGCCTCGCGGACGTCGGCGGCCTGGGCGTGCAGCACATCGACCAGAGGTGTGCCGCGCTCGACCGCGATGGCCAGCCCTTCGGCGAATCGCGCGATGCTGGTCACCCCGGTCCGGGCCGCCAGACCGTCGAACGCGAGCGCCATGGGCGTGCCCGTACGAATGTCGGCGAGGACCCGGTTCATCTCCTGGGACAGCTCGCCGTGACATACGCGCGTGATGCGCTCCAGTCCAGCGACGGGGCTCTCACCGGCGGCGACGGCAAGGGCCAGGAGGTCGGCGACGACAGGAAATTCGGCCTGCAGGCGGCTTTCCCGCTCGCGGACCTTCCCGGACAGGTGGTTGTCACACCAGAGCACTCCGACGACCAGACCACAACCGCACACGACGAGCAGGATCGGTGCGGACGTGCCTCGACTCGTCCACAACAGCGCAGAGATCGCGGCGCCGACGCCGAAGCCGACGCATCCCCAGACGACCTGACGGAGGCGAAATTCCTCCAACGTCGACGTCGACCCGAGGCGTACGAGGCGCCGCGACACGCTGGCAGAACCACCGAGCACCTCACCCATCACCGCTGCGACTCGATGAGCGGACGGTCCGAACACAGCCCCAATGACATTGGTTGGTGGTCGCGTAGCCGGGGCGTACGGGTGCACATCGCGGACATACGGCGACACCCGCTGGTCGAGCGATGGGTGGCGTGACCGGAGCCAA
>JAWWPE010000441.1:0-6428 GCA_033850895.1 Nocardioidaceae bacterium
GCTCGGTCGGTATCCTGTTCCGGTTGCCGGTTTCGACCGGCGGCGGGGAGGTGTCGCATAGTGGCCTAGTGCGCCCGCCTGCTAAGCGGGTTGAGGTTTAAACCTCTCGCGAGTTCAAATCTCGCCACCTCCGCCGCAAAAGCAACAAGCAAGGCCCGAGTGACCAGTCACCCAAGGTGGCTGGTCACTGTGCGTCGCGCCCAGGGGCGGAGCTCGCTCCGCGAGTGAGATGCAATCTCGGGCGGGAAAGGCTTGCCGCGCGAGATCCAGGCTCACCGTGGAAAGCGTCGAAGCGAAGCCTGCCGGGGAAAGGCCGGCCGAACCCAGCGCTCCCGGTGCCGAGCAACGCAGACGGCTAACATGAGCAAGGCCACAACGGGCCGACGATGCCGACCTCAAGAGAGAGCACACCGTGGATCTGCGTGACTATCTGTTCGTCATCCGTCGGTTCTGGCGGGTGATCGCCGCGACCACGGCAGTGGGCTTGATCGGCGCGGTGGCGCTGACGGTGTTGAGCACTCCGCAGTACACCGCGACGACCCGGGTGTTCTTCACCTCCGACGGTGGGCACTCCGGGCAGGATCTCGCTTACGCGGCCAACTTCACGCAGACCCGCCTGCAGACGTACAAAGGACTCGCCAAGACCCCGAGCGTCCTCAACGCCGTCCGCGACCAGTTCAGCCTCAAGGAGTCGGCGGCCGAGCTCGCCGACCAGGTGACCGTCACGACCAGCCAGATCTCCACGATCGTCGAGGTGTCGGTCAAGGACAAAAAGGCCAAACGAGCCGCAGCGCTGTCGAATGCGGTCGGCGCCAGCCTGATCCAGGTCGTCGCGGTGCTCGAGAAGCCCGGCGGTTCCGGCGACGCGCGCATCAAGGGCACCGTTGTCGGCCCGGCCACCACACCCAGCAGCCCGTCCTCACCCAATCTCATCTTCAACCTGCTCGTCGGCCTCGTCGTCGGCCTCGGCATCGGCCTTGGCGCGGCTGGACTCCGTCACGCGCTGAGCGAGCCGAGCTCGCCGCGTGAGGCCTGACCCGTGGGTCGGCTTCGCCGCCTCTGGGCGCACTTCGGCGTGGTGCTGTTCAACATCGTCGGCACTCGCATCCCCTCGCACCACATACGTCTTGGCCTGCTGAGGCTGTGGGGCGCCGAGATCGGCCGCGACTGCTCGATCCTGATGGGCTCGACCGTGCTCGGCATCGACACGCTCAGGATCGGCGAGGCCACGTCGATCGGATTTCGCTGCGTGCTCGACGCCCGAGGCGGCCTCACGATCGGCTCGAACGTGGTGATCGCGAGCGACACCCAGTTCATCGGCGCCTATCACGACGTCAACTCCCCCAACTTCCAGGCGATCGTCGAACCCATCGTCGTCGAGGACTACGTGTGGATCGCCTCGCGGGCGACGGTCCTCTGCGGTGTGACGATCGGCCGGGGCGCCGTTGTCGGCGCCTGTGCTCTGGTCAACGAGGACATCGCACCGATGAGCATGGTCGCCGGGGTGCCGGCCAAGCCCGTCGGCACCCGCACGTCGAGCCTTGAGTATCGCCCCGTCTTCCGACCGCCGTTCTTCTAGGCCGTCGATGACCGCGCTCTCTGACAAACGACTCGTCTACGTGGCTCCGAGATTCGGCGCGTCCGGAGTCGGCGACTACGCCGATGACTTCATCGCCGCAGTACGCCCGCATGTCCGCGATGTCGTCGAGGTGCGGTTCGGTCCGCCACGGGGCGACCGCTGGATCGACATCTGGCGGCACCGGCGAGAAGTACGCCGGGCGGTCGCCGACGCCGGCGCCGACAACACGATCGTGCACTGCGAGATGAGCGGCGGATCGCTCGCCGCGTTCTGGGCCACGAAGGGCGTACGCGCCAGCACCCTGAGCGCGACCCTGCACGACCCACCCCGACCGATCTGGTTCCCGTACCTCACGCGGCTGATCGGCCGGAGTGCCCACGTGTCGTACGGTCTGCACCGCCCGCTCGACCCGTCCAGCGCCTGGCTCGAGCGACGGGCGATGCGGCCGTTCGTGCTGTTCGCGCTGAGCACCCCGGGCGTCGAGATCCTCGAACGCGAGCGCATGGGCGCCGCACGGCACCTCAGTCACCTGATCATTCCCGAGCGCGCCCCGATCACCCCGGTGATCGATCGGCCGCGGGCCGTCGGGCTGTTCGGACACGTCTATCGCGGCAAGGGATTCGGCGCTCTTGAGGAGTTCAGGGCGGCGCTCGACCCTGCGATCGCCATCCGGGTCGCCGGCCGCGGCACCGAAGAGCTCGACCCGATCGCGGGCGTCGAGATCCTCGGCGAGGTCAACGGTCCTGACGAGGACGCCTTCTTCGCCTCGATCAGCGCGTTGCTGCTGCCGTACGAGCACCGTTTCGTGTACGGCCACCCGGTCGCTCCGGCGTCGAGCGTGCTGGCGCGGGCGATGGCATACGCGACCCCGGCGGTCTGCAGCAACGTCGGCGAGTTCGGCATCATCGCTGCTGAGGGCGGCTGCCTTGCCGTTGACGGCGGAGGCCGCGAGCTCGCCACCGCGGCCCAGGCCTTGCTGGCCGACGACGACCGGCTCCGCGCCGCCGCAGCGGGGGTCGTCGCCTATCGCGAGACCCAGACCGTCGACGCCGCCATCGCGCCCTATCTGGCGGCGTGGTCGTGAGGACGGTCACCGCCCGGGCGAGGCGCACCGTCGGCGCGGTGTTCTGGATGTATTCGGGCCGGCTCATCGGTTTGGCCTGGGCGATCCTGCTCGCTCACGAGCTCGGCATCGCCGACTTCGGTCGCTATGCCATCGCGCTCGCCGTCTCGACCCTGATCGCGGTGCCACTCGACCACTACTTCGTCGTGCGCGCTCCCCGCGTGCCCGATGCCGTGTTCCTGTCAGAGCGGTCGACCCGGGTATTGATGGCGTCGGTCCTGCTGGCCCTCGGGGTGTTGGCCATGGGCAACAATCTGCTCGGCGGGTTCCTGATCGCGCGCGCCGGCGCCGAGATCGCGTTCAACGCGGTCAAGAGCTTTCGCATTCGGCACGGCTTCCCCAACCGGGCCAACCGGCTCGACACCTCGCGTCAGATCTTCAGCATCGCGCTCGCGGCCAACTACCTGCTGCTTGCGCCGCACCCGACTCTCGGACGTACGTGCTTCGCCTATCTGATGGGCTATTCCCCGGCGATCGTCGTCGCGCTCTGGGAGATGATCGGCCACCGACCGACCCGCCCGATCTTCGACAGCCACACCCGCGCGATCATCGGCGAGTCATTCGCCGCCTCGGCGTTCGCCCAGGCCGATGTCATCCTCGTCGGAATTGCTGCGACCAACACGGTGGCGGGCTATTACGCGTTCGGCACCCAGGCGGCGTGGGCGCTGGCGGGCATCGGACAGGTCTACAGCTACACGTTCCACGACTCCTTGCGCGCCTCCGGCGGCAAGATCTCGAGCGGGCCGCCGATCCGGATGACCACGCTTCTCTCGCTGGCCACCGCCGTCATGGCGATCGCGATGGCAATCGTCCTGGCGGTCATCGGCCAACCCCACGCGTTGTGGACGATGTTCTTGGTCATGGCTCCGGTGGCGGCACTGCGTACGTTCAGTGCGATCTTCACGACCGTCCTGGTGCTGCAACGCCGGGACATGTTCCGGCTGATGACCACGATCGTGGCGTTGGCGATCAAGCTCGGCCTCGTGCTGGTGCTGGCCGCGCACGGCAGCATCGCGGTGGCCCTTGCCGCGCTGGCCGGCGAGGTCGTGATGGCCACGGCCTATCGCACCGCCGTCGCCCGATCGGTCAACCGCCCGCCGGAGGATCCGAACTATGACTGAGCGCATCGCCTTCTTGCTGTCGAAGGATCCGACCATCACTCATGGCGGCGATCTGACGATCTCGCGGATGCTGATGGACATCGCCCGCGAGAGCCACGACGTCGTATGTCTCTGCCTGTCGGAGGACGCCGACCTGCCACCCCAGCCGGGCCTGATCCGCATCCAGAAGCCGCCGGTCGAGGGCTGGCGCATCGGGCTGCGAAGCCTGCGCAGCCGTCGGAGCCTCGTCCACGAGCGATATGAGACGCCGGCCTTCACGCGCGCAATCGATCACATCGACGCCGAGGTCTTCGTCGCCGACCACAGCTACATGGCCGAGGCCTACCTCCGGTCGAATGCCGGCTCCCGCTCCAGGCTGCTGCTCAACACGGTGATCTTCGAATCGTTCGTGTGGGCGCAGACTCGCGGGCTGGTCGGCCGGCTCGACGGATTCCGCATCCGTCGCGATGAGCTGCGCGTGGCCCGCGCGGCACATGCCGTGGCCAGCTATGACAAGGCAGAGGCCGACTACCTCCGGCAGCACGGAGTCGAGCGCTCCACCTGGCTCGACATCACGCTCCCGCCGCAGACCGCGGTCGACATCGCCGGCACCGGCCGGCGTCTGGTCTTCGTCGGCGACCGCACCTGGCCGCCGAACGCGGATGCCTACGCGCTGCTCGTGAAGTGGTGGCCCGAGATCGCGGACGGCATCGAGGGTGCCGAGCTCAAGCTGGTCGGCAAACCAGGTGGACGGGTGATTCCGCACCTGCCCGACTCGGTCGAGGACCTGGGCTTCGTCGATGACCTCGACGGTTTGCTCGCGACGTGCCGGGGCCTGGTCGCACCGGTGCAGACCGGCGGCGGGGTGCGGGTCAAGATCCTCGACGCGGCGTCCCGCGGGATACCGGTCGTCGGCACGTCGGCCGGCATCGGTTCGTTGGCCGAGGTGTTCGAGCTCGCCCCTCACGACACGAAGCACTCGTTCATCGCCCGAGCTCGTGCACTGCTCCTTGACGTCGATCTGGCAGTCAGCGAGGGCCGGCGCCTCTACGATCTCAATGCGGCACGTTGGGAACGGCGCGTACCTCAGTCCGGATTCGAGAGGTGGTTGGCGACATGACCCAGACCTCGTCGATCTGGCGCCGCGACGCCTCTCTCGTCGTCTCGTCGTGCGTCATCGTGGCCCTGATCGTGGGCATGCTGCTTGGCGCGCCCGCTCTTCATCTCGTGGGTGCCGCGCTGTTCTTGCTGATCGCCGGCACGTACGCCGCCCTGCTCCATCCCAGCGCGATCCTCCGGCTGCTCGCGTTCACCCTCGCCGCTGTGCCGTTGATGCCGATGCCCGGGCTGGGGGTGCCGGTGTTCCTGTTGCTGGGCATCGCAGTGTGGGTGGCCGTGCTCGTACGGCCGGGGCAGAGCCTGCACTTCGGCGCCGTCGAGATCGTGATCGTGATCCTGGGGATCGCGGGTTTCATCTCCGTGGTCGCGACGGGCCTGACCCACACCGCGTTCTCGGAGTACGGCCGCTGGCTGATCGCCACCGCGGTGGTCATCCCGATGCGCCGCTTCACGGTGCGTGAGCTCGCCACGTTCGGTCGCACGTACGTGATCGGAGCCTGCGCCGGCGGCTTCGTCGGCATCTTCCTGGTGTTCTTCGACAGCTCTGGGCGGATCCTCGCCTCCCTCGGCGTGCTCGGCTATGACCCCAAGGGTGGCAACGCGCGTGTCGTCGTCGGATCGACGTTCTCGACACTGCGGCTGACCGGCACGTACGTCGACCCCAACCTCGCCGGCATCATGCTCGTCGTGGGTCTGGTGCTCGCCGTCGCGCTGTTCCACGGACCGTGGCGCACGGTCATCGTGCTGTTGCTGGGTCTCGCGATCGCGCTGACGCTGAGTCGCACCGCGCTCGGAACGGTGTTCGCGTCGGCGGTGCTCCTGCTCCTCTTCGGCCGGATCGGGCGGCGATTCCGCAGACGGGTCCTGCTTGGCCTCGCCGCCGCCGTCGTGGTGGCGCTGAGCCTGGTGCCGGTGAGAAGCCGGCTGTTCGACACGTTCGGCCCGACCGACACCGGCTCGCTGGCCCGGCGGGAGGCCCTCGACAGCTTCGTGTCGTCGATGCAGGGCCACTGGTACTTCGGCCAGGGCTGGGGCATCGAGGAGTTCCACGACGCCACGGTCGCCGCCACTGCCAACTACGTCGCGAATGCCCCGTTGTTGACGATCTACCGCGCTGGAACATTCGTCGGCATCGCGTTCGTGATGATGCTGATCTGTGGGGTGTTCCTCTCGGTGCGACAGCTGCGCGGTGGCTCGTGGCCGGGGAGCGTCGTCGGGGCCGGCTTCATCGCGTTCGTGGTGGTCGCGCTCCAGCTCGACTTCCCGGTGGTGATCCTGTCGCCGGCGACGATGGCCTTCGGCATCCTTCTCGGATTCGTGGCGCATCCGCAGGTGCAGGACGTCGCCGATCTGGTGCCGAGGCGTCGGCCGGTGGCGGCCCGCACCAAGGTCGCCGCATGAGCGAGCTGGTGCCGGCGCGCACGCGGTTGGTCGGGCTCGACGGCACCCGTGGATTCGCCTGCCTGTGCGTGCTGGCGGTGCACACGATCGGTCAGTTCGCGCCCTC
>JAWWPE010000017.1:0-3560 GCA_033850895.1 Nocardioidaceae bacterium
TCGTCGGCCCGCAGCTCAAGCTGCACCAGTGCGGTCTGCCCAAGCAGATGGCGCTCGAGCTGTTCAAGCCGTTCGTGATGAAGCGTCTGGTCGATCTCAACCACGCGCAGAACATCAAGAGCGCCAAGCGCATGGTGGAGCGGGCCCGTCCGGTCGTGTGGGATGTCCTCGAAGAGGTCATCACCGAGCACCCCGTGCTGCTCAACCGCGCGCCCACCCTGCACCGTCTGGGCATCCAGGCGTTCGAGCCGCAGCTCATCGAGGGCAAGGCCATCCAGATCCACCCGCTCGTCTGCTCGGCGTTCAACGCCGACTTCGACGGTGACCAGATGGCTGTCCACCTCCCGCTGAGCGCCGAGGCGCAGGCTGAGGCCCGCGTGCTGATGCTGTCGACCAACAACATCCTGAAGCCGTCCGATGGCCGCCCGGTCACCATGCCGACCCAGGACATGATCATCGGCCTGTACTTCCTCACGCTCGAGCGTGCGGGGCACAAGGGTGAGGGTCGCGCGTTCAGCTCGGTCTCGGAAGCCATCATGGCCTTCGAACGTGACGAGATCACGCTGCAGAGCCACATCAAGGTGCGCATCGGCGGCGAGACGAACGAGACGACCCTCGGTCGCGCCATCTTCAACGAGGCGCTCCCCGAGGACTACCGCTACGTCAACTACCAGGTGGGCAAGAAAGAGCTCGGAGTGATCGTCAACGATCTCGCTGAGCGCTACTCCAAGGTCGACGTCGCCAACTCGCTCGACAACCTCAAGGACACCGGCTTCCACTGGGGCACCCGCTCCGGCGTGACGATCTCCATCGAGGACGTCGTGACCCCGGGCCGCAAGCCCGAGATCCTGTCGGGCTACGAGACGCAGGCCGCCAAGGTCCAGACCCAGTTCGACCGTGGTCTGATCACCGAGGACGAGCGGCGCCAGGAGCTCATCGAGATCTGGACGCAGGCAACTGCCGAGGTGTCGGCCGAGATGGAGAAGGGTTTCCACGAGGACAACCCGATCTTCATGATGGTCGATTCCGGCGCCCGCGGAAACATGATGCAGGTCCGGCAGATCGCCGCGATGCGTGGTCTGGTGGCCAACCCCAAGGGTGAGATCATCCCGCGTCCGATCAAGGCCAACTTCCGCGAGGGCCTTTCGGTGGTCGAGTACTTCATCGCCACCCACGGAGCCCGCAAGGGACTGGCCGACACGGCACTGCGTACGGCCGACTCGGGTTACCTGACGCGTCGACTCGTCGACGTCAGCCAGGACGTCATCATCCGTGAGGACGACTGCGGCACCGAGCGCGGTCTGCCCAAGGTCATTGCGACGAAGCTCGATGACGGCCGTCTGGTCGCCGCCGAGAACGTCGAGACCTCGGCCTACTCGCGCACCGCGGCGGTCGACGTCACCGATGCCAAGGGCAAGGTACTGATCCCTGCGGGCAGCGACCTCGGCGATGTCGAGATCGAGCAGCTCATCGCGTCAGGCGTCGAGGAGATCAAGGTCCGGACCGTCCTCACCTGTGAGGCCAAGGCCGGCACCTGCGCCAAGTGCTACGGACGGTCGCTCGCGACCGGCAAGCTCGTCGACATCGGCGAGGCCGTCGGAACCATCGCGGCCCAGTCGATCGGTGAGCCCGGCACCCAGCTGACCATGCGTACGTTCCACACCGGTGGTGTGGCCGGAGACGACATCACGCACGGCCTGCCGCGCGTCGTGGAGCTCTTCGAGGCACGCCAGCCCAAGGGTCGCGCGCCGATCACCGAGTCCGCCGGTCGCGTCGCGATCGACGACTCGGACAAGACGCGCAAGCTCGTGGTCACGCCGGACGACGGTTCCGAGGTGCTGGAGTACCCCGTCACCAAGCGTTCGCGCCTGCTGATCGCCGACGGCGATCACGTCGAGGTCGGCGACCAGCTCACCCACGGCACGCCGGATCCGCAGGAAGTTCTGCGCATCCTCGGCGTCCGCCGTGCCCAGGAGCACCTCGTGGACGAGGTCCAGGAGGTCTACCGCAGCCAGGGTGTGGCCATCCACGACAAGCACATCGAGATCATCGTGCGCCAGATGCTCCGTCGCGTGACGGTCATCGAGCAGGGTGCCTCGAACCTCATTCCCGGTGACTTGGTCGATCGCGCCAAGTTCGAGGAAGAGAACCGTCGCGTCGTGGCCGAGGGCGGCACTCCCGCCTCCGGTCGTCCGGTCCTGATGGGCATCACCAAGGCCTCGTTGGCCGTCGAGTCGTGGCTGTCGGCCGCCTCCTTCCAGGAGACGACCCGCGTCCTCACCGACGCAGCCATCCACGGCAAGTCGGATGCCCTTCGCGGCCTGAAGGAGAACATCATCATCGGCAAGCTCATCCCGGCCGGTACCGGTCTCGACCGTTACAAGAACATCAGGGTCGAGCCCACCGAGGCCGCACGTCAGGCCGCCTATGCCGTCACCGGCTACGGCGACTACGACTACGGCTTCGGCGCTCCGGACGCAGCTCCGGTCCAGCTCGACGACTTCGACTTCACGTCGTACGAGTCCTGAGCACCTAGCAACAACGACAAGCCCCCGGCCACGTGGCCGGGGGCTTCGTCGTTCACAGGCCGTTGGCGCGCAGGATCTTGTCCAGCTGCTTTGCCGTCGATCGCGCGGAGGACGGCTTCTCGTAGAAATGACGATGTGTCGCGGAGGGTGCGACGCCGGGGCTCCCGCGGCCGTTGCAGATCTCGTCACCGGGGGCGCACAGGCTGATCGCCGCTGCGCGTACGTCCGGATCGATCGGAGTGCCGGCGCCGTCCCGTCCTGGTCGTGGGGCGCTCCCGCCGTACGACCAGTGGGCGATCGCATCGGTGGGGTTACGGCGCGGGTCGGCGATCATCGCGATCATCGCGATTCGGCCCGCGAGCGCGTGCGGGACATCGAGCGCGGTGGCGTGGGTGACCTGGGCACCCTCGCTGAAGCCAATCAGTCCGAATCGGCTGTGCGGGCAGTCGCGGGCCTCCGCCTCGAGGAGTTGTTGCATCAGCTGGGCCCCGGCGCCCACTTGGGAGACGTACGCGGCGCCTCCGGAGGCGTCGTAGCGGACCGCCTCGAGCCGCACGGTGGCATTCGAACGCTGGTGCAGCCGGCGAGCGGTCGCCTCGACGCTCAGGCGTACCTCGGCGCCCACGCCGTGATTGAGCTTTGCCGACTGGGTGGAGCCGCGTGCTCCGAACACGATGAGATCCGCGCACTTCTTGTCGACCAGCAGGGGCTGGTGGCGCGCAGGCGAGGCAGCATGGTGCGTGGGGGAGTCCGACCCGGAGGCGGAACCGCACGCACCGAGCGCCAGCAGCAACGCAAGAACTGAGGCGGTACGCCGCCCGATCACGTGGTCTCGACCGGGTGCTTCTTCTCGACCGGGACCTTCACCTCGAGCTCGGCCAGCAGCTCCTCGGGCGCCTTCTCCACCGGAATGCGTACGGACGGCGGCTCCGCGTCCCGGAACAGCCAGGTCAGCTTGGGCTCGAACAACGGATGGAAGACCTGCGAGACGACCTTTGTCATCAGCAGGTTGGCGAGAATGATCGCGGCGAC
>JAWWPE010000061.1:0-2834 GCA_033850895.1 Nocardioidaceae bacterium
GTCCGCGCAGCCGGCGCGATCTGTTACCGCGTTGGGGCCGTCGACGACAACCCCAAGACATTCCGTCGAGTACTGTCCGACCAGCTCGTACGCGCCGACCTGGTCGTCACCAGTGGCGGCATCAGCAAGGGTGACCACGATGTCGTCAAGGAGACCCTCTCGGCGCTCGGCACGGTCGACTTCGTCGAGGTCGCGATGCAGCCCGGCAAGCCGCAGGGCTTCGGCCGGGTCTACGACGAGCAGACTCCGATCATCACGTTGCCCGGCAATGCCGTGTCGGCGTACGTCTCGTTCGAGGTGTTCGTACTCCCCGCGATCCGCCGCATGATGGGCCGCACCCCGTACCGTCGCCCCATGGTGCACGCCGTGCTCGCGGCCGATCTGCAGTCGCCGCCGGGCGTTCGCCAGTACGTACGCGGAGTCTTCGAGGTCACCCATCGCGGCGCCAAGGTCACCCCCCTGGAAGGCACCGGCTCACACATGGTGGGCACGCTCGCCAAGGCCAATGCGCTGATCATCGTCGGCGAGGACCAGACCGCGCTCAACCTCGGCGACACCGTCCGCACGCTCGTGCTCGATCGGCCGTTCTAGATGGCCGACCGGCTGACCCACGTCGACGAGTCGGGTGCGGCCCGGATGGTCGACGTGACCGCCAAGGACGTGACCGTACGCTCCGCGATTGCGCATGGTCGGGTCGAGGTCAGTGCTGCGGTCGTCGACCTGCTGCGTGGTGAAGGCGTGCCCAAGGGTGACGCCCTCGCGGTCGCGCGTATCGCCGGCATCATGGCCGCCAAGCGCACCCCCGACCTGATTCCGCTGTGCCACCCGCTCGCGATCGGCGGGGTCGAGGTCGAGCTGGTCGTCCACGACGATGCCGTGCTGATCAGTGCCGAGGTACGCACGTCCGACCGCACGGGTGTGGAGATGGAGGCCCTGACCGCGGTCAGTGTTGCCGCCCTGACCGTCGTCGACATGGTCAAGGCCGTCGACAAGCTGGCCCGCATCACCGACATCGAGGTCGTCGCCAAGTCGGGTGGCAAGAGCGGCGACTGGCAGCGCGCATGAAAAAGGTGTGGGCTTGACGATGGCAGGTCGCAGGGCAGTGGTCGTCGTCGCGTCCAACCGCGCCTCGGCCGGCATCTACGAAGACACCACCGGACCGTTGATCGTCGAGGCACTCACGACATGGGGCTTCGATGTCGGTGACCCGGTCGTGGTCGGCGACGGCTCGCCGGTCGGCGAGGCCATCGGCGCCGCGGTCGCCGAGGGCGTGGCCGTCGTGCTCAGCACCGGAGGCACCGGCATCAACCCGACCGACCGCACCCCCGAGGTCACTGCGCCGCTTCTCGACCGCGAGCTGCCCGGAGTCGCCGAGGCGTTGCGGGCGTACGGCGTTGCCAAGGGCGTACCCACCGCGATGCTGTCGCGCGGACTCGCCGGAGTCTCGGGCTCAACGATCGTGATCAACCTCCCGGGCTCGCGCGGCGGGGTGAAGGACGGCCTCGCCGTGCTCGCCGATGTCATCCCGCACGCCGTCGACCAGCTGGCCGGCGGCGATCATCCCGGGAGTGCGTCCTGAGCCCCGGCTGGCCAGCCGTCCTCCAGCACGGCTCGGTCGGCATACGCCCGCTGAAGCGTCGGGATGCCTCGACCTGGTCCCGGCTCCGTGCCGACAACGCCGACTGGCTCGGGCCGTGGGAGGCCACCCTGCCCCGCGAGGCCGGCCATCCCGCCACGTCGTACGTCGGCATGATCGGCACGCTGCGCCGACGTGCGCGGATGGGCCAGGCCATGCCGTTCGTGGTGACCTGGGAGGGTCAGATGGTCGGACTGCTGACCGTCAACGGCATCACCTGGGGCTCGGCACGCTGGGCGAGCATGGGCTACTGGGTCGCCAAGAGTCATGCCGGTCGGTCGATCACGCCGACCGCGGTGGCGCTGGTGTGCGACCACCTGATGACCACCGCGGGCCTGCACCGCATCGAGATCGCCATCCGTCCGGAGAACTCCGCCAGCCTCCGCGTCGTCGAGAAGCTCGGGTTCACCGAGATCGGTACGGCGCCGCGCTATCTGCACATCGCCGGCGACTGGCGCGATCACCGGATCTTCCAAGTGCTCGCCGAAGACGTCCCTCGCGGCCTGGTGGCCCGCCTCGACCCGCTCCCCGACTGACCCGAGTCACACCAGCCCCACAAGTTCTCAGGCGACACACGGCCACGGCTGCGGGGTATGGCCGCTCGCACCGCATACCGTTTTGCACGTGGGTTCCAGCAGTGGGTTGATCATCGCGTTCGTCGTGGCCTTGTGGGCCGCGTACTTCGTGCCCCTCGTGCTGCGCCGCTACGACGAGGCCAGCAAGAACGCCTCGATCGAGTCGTCTGGCCGCCAGAGCCGGGTCATCTCCCGACCGGTCGCCCAGACCCCGGCGGCCGACCTTGCCGCATCCGAACCCGCCGCGGTCGAGGAGCCGGTCGAGGTCCCGATCGAGAAGGTTGCTCCGGTGCGTACGTCCACCGGCGCCGCGGCCCGGCTCGCGGCCCGCCGCCGTCGGCGCACGTTGCTCACCCTGCTGACAGTCACCGCCGTCGTCGCAGGACTGGCGGGTCTCAAGATCATCGCGCCGTTCTGGGTCGCCGCTCCGGTGGCCTTGGTTGCGGCGTGGCTGGTCGCTTGTCGCATCCAGGTGCGTGGCGAGCTCGGCATTGCTCGTGCCAAGACCCCGTCCTTCCACCTGCCCAAGAAGGCCAGGTCCGCGAAGACGACCTCGACGGTCGTCGACGAGGAAGACACGATCATCGTGTCGGGCCAGTTCGAGGACATCAACCCCGGCCGCA
>JAWWPE010000100.1:0-2648 GCA_033850895.1 Nocardioidaceae bacterium
GTCGCCGCGAAGTCCCGGTCGTTGGGGGTCCAGACCTCGGCCCAGAGCCGATCGTGATCGTGGCCGTTCTGTCGGTCGCGTTCACGCCCACGTTCTCCCGCCGTCGCCAGGTCAACGTCGACCCAGATGGTCAGGTCGAAGCAGCCGGCGAGGTCGGGGTGGAGCACGCCGATGGCGTCCACGAGCAGGACCGACGCCGGCGGCAAAGAGGTGCGCGGCCCCAGCTCGCCGGCGTCCCAGTCGTACGGGCGGAAGCTCACCGGGTCGCCCCGCCGAAAGGGCTCGAGCACCTCGTCTCGCATACGTACGCGTTCGACGCCGTCCCAGTCCGTTGACCGCCGGTGTGAGCGCACCGGATGAAGGAAGTCATCGCCTCGCAGCCGAACACTGTCGGGCACGGCCGCGACCAACGCCTTGGTCAGCGTGGACTTGCCGGCCCCGCCGAAACCGCTGATCGCAACGACCACGCGCGGCGAGGTCTCTCGCAGCGATGCGATCGCCTCGACGATGTCTGCGAATTCCGCCATCGCAGCAGCGTACGAGCAAATTACACTTGACCCATGACCGAGTGGATCCTGATCGGCTTCGCGGTGGTCGGCGGCATTCTGGTCGCGACCCACACCGCGGCGGTGGCGTTCGTGCTGAGCCGGGTCGTGTTGTCGGGCCGCAAACAGCTGAAGCAGTTCAGCCCGCAGCTAGACCATCCGGCGTACGACTGACAGCGGAGCGTGCTTCATGACCTGCCCGAGCGGAGCCCACGGCCAGGTCGGAACGGCAGCGTCGACAACCTCGGCCTCGATCTTCTTGACCAGCGCCTTGCAGCCGGTCTCGGTGCCGACCATCATCTTGGCCTCCTGCTGGACACCCTCGTTCATCTCTGACGCGATGTAGCCGGGATAGAGCGTGGTCACCTTGATGTCGTGGCCCTTGCGCCCGATCAGGTCCGAGCGGATGCCCTCAGCCAGCGCAGCGACGCCGGCCTTGGTCGCGGCATACGTCGTCATCGACGAGGGCATGCCACGCATGGCCGACATCGACGAGATCATCACGAGGTGGCCGGCCTTGCGCTCGTAGAAGTGCTCCATCGCTGCCTCGCACTGGGCGAGGGCGGCGACGAAGTTCGTCTCAGCGGTCTGCTTGTTGGCGTAGAACTTGCCGGTGCCGATGCGTCCGCCCTTGCCGAGACCGGCGTTGACGATGACCCGGTCGAGACCGCCGAGGTCGGTGATCGACTGCTTGAACACCGCGAACACCTGATCATGATCGTTGACGTCAAGGGCGTGGACGACCACCTCGATGTCGGGGTGCGCGGCGAGCAGCTCCGCCTTGAGCTCCTCGAGCCGGTCGACCCGCCGAGCGGTCAGCGCGATGTGGTGACCCTTCCCTGCGAGGATGCGGGCCATGCCGGCGCCGAGGCCGGAGCTGGCACCCGTGATGAGTACGTTTCGTCGCATCTGATCAGTCCGTCTTCGTCATCTTCTTGGAGGCATTCGCCATCACGCGGTAGTAGACCGGGCGAGCGTATCTCTTGGCCCGATAGGCGATCCGGCCGTCCCGGTTGGGGATGATGATGTGCTTGCCGCGGGCCACGTCCTTGAGCACCGCGGCGGCCACCTGGTCGGCCGTCACCTTCGCCTTGTCGATCAAGGCCGTCGCCATCAGCTGAGAGGCCTCGTCCTTGCCGCGCAGCGAGGTGGTGAGGTTGGTCTTGAAGAACGTCGGGCAGATCACCGACACCTTGACCCCGAACGGCTTGAGCTCGTGGAACAACGTCTCGCTCAGCGCGACGACGCCGGCCTTGACTGCGTTGTACTCGCTCATCCGCGGCGGGTGGATCAGCCCTGCGGCCGATGCGGTGTTGACGATGTGGCCGCTGCCCTGAGCCTTCATCATCGGCGTGAACGTACGGCACCCGCGCGCGACACCCAGGAGGTTGATGTCGACGATCCACTGCCACTGGTCCATCTCCGACAGCTCGATCCGGCCACCGGCGGCGACCCCGGCGTTGTTGAACAGGTAGTCGAGCCCGTCCCACTCCTCGACGACCCAGTCGTACGCCTTGGCCCAGTCGACGTCCTTGGTCACGTCGAGGGTCAGGTACGAAACACCCTCGAGTCCGCGGAGGGTGACGGGCAGCTCGCCGTGGACGTCGGTGCCAAGCACGCGACAGCCCCGCTCGACGAACTGGTGGACGAGGGCGAGGCCGAGACCGGAGGCGGCTCCGGTGATGAGGACGCGAGAGTTCGGGGCGATGGTCATGTTTCAGATACTACCGGTATCTGAATGGTGGTTACCGCCTCGCTGCCGGACGCCTCCGGCGTAGCGCGCTCACGCTTCGCTGGCGCGCTTCGACGCTCGGGCGCTGAGCGCCCTCGGTCTCAGCGAAATGTGACGAGATCGCGCGGGAGGTGGGTGCTCTCGTTGAACGTCAGCAACCGTGGACCCGATCGGCCGACGATCACCGTCGTGACGCTGGCGTTGATCACCACGTCGTTGAGCCGCTGGAACAACGAGTCGTCGCCGGCCAACAGATGCGAGACGACCATCGCGATCGGGCCACCCGACGTGAAGACCGCGACCGTACGTCCAGAACCGGCGTCCGCGGCAGCACGCTCGAACGACGTCATGACCCGGTCGACGAAGTCGGT
>JAWWPE010000149.1:0-2546 GCA_033850895.1 Nocardioidaceae bacterium
GCCGCCGCGGAGATCGGTCTCGGGCTGGCCATCATCCTGACCCTGTTCCGCGCCCTGCGGACCGTCGATGTCGACCAAGTGGGGGTCGACCGGTGAGGCGGCACTGGCTGTACGTCGTGCTCACCGCGGTCTTATCAGCAGCGGTGGCGGCATGGGCGATCCCGCAGCTCGGTGATGACCACGGCTCAACCCATGTCTGGGTCCGAGGCGACGATCTGCTCGGTGTCTCGCTGGCCACGCACATCGACTCGCTGGCCGCCCAGGTGCTGCTGCTCGCGGCGGGCGTGGGCCTGCTGGTGCAGATCTATTCGACCGCCTATCTCGGCCACCACCAGCGCTACCGGTCGTACGCCCTGGTCATCATCTTGTTCCTGCTCGGGATGATCACGGTCGTCGCGGCCGATGACTTCTTCGTGCTGCTGGTCGGCTGGGAGGTCATGGGCCTGTGCTCGTACCTCCTGATCGGCCACGAGTGGGAGACCCCGGAGGCGCGGTCCGGAGCGGCGAAGGCCTTCCTGATGACGCGCATCGCCGACCTCGGGCTGCTCGTCGGCATCCTGGTGATCGGCCAGACGTACGGCACCTACCGCATCAGCGAGGTGCTGGCACAGTCGCCGAAGAACTCGACCGCGATCGGTCTGCTGGTGCTCGTTGCGGTGATCGGCAAGTCGGCGCAGTTCCCGCTGCACACGTGGTTGCCCGACGCGATGCCCGGCCCGACCCCGATCACCGCGCTGATCCACGCCGCCACGATGGTCGCCGCGGGGGTCTATCTGATCGCGCGGTTGCTGCCGATCTTCGACAGCTCGACGCTGGTCATGGCATTGCTGGCCCTCGTCGCGGGCATCACGATGCTCCTCGGCGCCGTGCTGGCCCTCGCACAGACCGATCTCAAGCGTGCGCTGGCCTGGTCGACGGTCAGCCAGCTGGCGTTCATGTTCGCAGCGTTGTCGGCAGGTGATCGGGATGCGGCCACCGACCACCTGCTGTCGCACGGAGCGTTCAAGGCGCTGTTGTTCCTGGGCTGCGGTTGCCTCATGCACGCCGTCGGGTCGAGCTCCTTGGCGGCGATGGGCGGCTTGCGACACGGCATGCCGGTGACCTTCTGGAGCATGACGATCGGCTTCGCGGCGCTCGCGGGCGTCGTGCCGACGGTCGGCTTCTTCAGCAAGGACGGCGTGCTCGACGCGCTGCACCACGCCACCTCTGGCGACGGCACCTTGGGGACCGGCCCGGCTTGGGCGCTGTTCGGCGTCGCGATCGCCACGTCGTTCATCACCGCGACGTACGCGACCCGGCTCTGGCTGGTGGCGTTCTTCGGCTCCCGTGCTGCAGAGCCCGTGGAGCACGCGGAGCACTCGCACCACGACACAGAGCCGGCGGCCATGATCGGTCCGGTCGTGGTCCTCGCCATTGCCACGCTGGCCCTCTCGATCGGGATGCCCGTACACGTCGGCATCGGCGCTCTGAGCACCGTCATCGCGGCCGCCGGCATCGGCCTCGTGGTGTGGGTCTGGCGTACGCGTGGCAACGTCGACGTCGAGGCGCCATTGCTGGCCAGCGAGCTCGGGCTCGACGAGCCGTACTCCCGGTGGATTCCGGCGCTTGTCGGCTCCACTGCCCGGCTGGTCGTTGCAGTCGACCGGGACGGCATCGACGTCTACCCGCGGTCGTCCGCGACACTCGCCCAGCTCGCGGCTCGCGCGCTCGACCTGCTGCAGTCCCGCAACGTGCAGCGCTATGCCACGGTCATCGCCGCCGGCGTGGCCCTGCTGACCGCAGCGGCGGTGATCTGGACGTGATCGTTGCTGGCCTCGTGGTCCCGTTCGTCGTGGGGGCCTTGCTGATGCTGTTCCGCGGCGATGTGCCCGGTCGTGTGGCCGCGCTGCTCGGCGCCGCGGCGATGACCACGTCACTGGTGTTGTTCGCTGTCGCGTGGGACGGTGGCTCGCCCAGGGGCCGGGTTGACGTGATGTGGATCAAGCCGCTGAATGCCCATTTCCACGTCGGGTTGACGCCTTTCTCGTGGCCGTTCCTGCTGATGACGGCCTTCCTCGGCCTGCTGTGCTGCATCTGGCTGATCGCCGACGACACCCATTCGGCCGTGGTCGGACTGGTGCTGGTCATCAGCGCCTCGTCGCTGGGTGTCTTCGCCTCCCTCGACCTGCTGCTGTTCTTCGTGTTCTTTGAGCTCGCGCTCATCCCGATGTGGTTCCTGATCGCCTGGTGGGGCGATCCGCACGACCCGGTCGGCCGGCGACGAGCTGCCACCAGATTCCTGCTGTTCACCGTCTCCGGGTCGGCGCTGCTGCTGGTCGGCATCGTGATCGTGGCGGTGCAGTCGAAATCGCTGGAAATCTTCGAGATCTCGTCCGGCTCGGTGGTCGCCGTCTCGCTGATCGCGATCGGCTTCGCGGTCAAGACCCCGCTCGTGCCCCTGCACACCTGGCTCCCGGACGCGCACAGCAAGGCCCCGACGGTGGGCTCGGTGCTCCTTGCCGGCGTGTTCCTGAAGCTCGGCACGTACGGTCTGCTGCTGCTGGGCT
>JAWWPE010000160.1:0-2680 GCA_033850895.1 Nocardioidaceae bacterium
AGGGTCACGAGGCGACCGTGAATCGAACTGTCATGCCCGCCACCAACAGCGCCGGCTCATCGCGTCCGCTGTCCCACATTGCCAGAGTCGTGTGTCCGATCAGCTGCCAGCCGCCCGGTGACTCGCGCGGGTAGACCCCGCTGAACTCGCCGGCGAGCCCGACCGATCCAGCTGGGACCCGTGGGCGCGGGGATTCCCGCCGCGGGACCACGAGACGCGGATCGCCACCGACGAGATAGCAGAAGCCCGGAGCGAACCCACCGAAGGCGACGGACCACGTCGAGGCAGTGTGCGCGTCGACGACCTCCGCCGCGGTCAGCCCGGTCAGCCGCGCGACATCGTTGAGATCGGCGCCGTCATACGTCACCGGGACCTCAACTGTCTGGGTCGCGGACGAGGTACCGGGCGCGGTGGGCGTCGTGCGCCCGACGATCGCGCGCAGGTCCGAGGGGACCCCTCGCAACAGCACCGTGCGTGCACCGAGCACGGCTGGAACGTGATCGCACAAGGCGGCATACCAACCCTGAGCCTCTTCGAGCGACTCGCAATCGACGAGGAGAGCGGTGTCGCCGTATGGCCGCAGCTTCACGGCGTCGCGCTCTGCAGCTCGGCACCCGCAGACTCCAGGGCTGTACTTATGCCCCGGGCCAGCTCGAGCGCGCCGGGGCTGTCGCTGTGGACGCACACCGAGGCGACCTGGCCGAGCAGGCGTACCGCCTGGGCCGCAACCTCGGCAGCATCGCCCAGGACGGCACCGGGTTCGGTGCGCGCGACGAGGCGTCCTTCCGGGGTGTACGCGCGATCGGCGAATCCTTCATGGATGACCGGGATCCCTGCAGCCTCGGCGATCGTCAGCGACACCGACCGTGGCAGGCCCATGAGCGGGAGTCCGAGCAGGCCGTCGACGACCGCACGCGCCTGCACCTCGTCATCGACGATGCGGTTGTACAACGCACCGTGCGGCTTGACGTAGGACACCTGGGTGCCGAACGATCGAGCGATCTCGTCGAGAAGCCGGATCTGGTGGGTGACCTCCCGACTGAGATCTGCGGCGCTGATCTCGAACCGTGCACGACCGAAGGTCTCTCGATCGGGATAGCCGACCTGGGCTCCGATGCTCACACCCCGGGCGACGGCTGCCTCGCAGGTCGCCTGCATCAGCCCCACGTCACCGGCGTATGCACCGCAGCAGATGTTGGCGCTCGTGACGACATCGAGGAGCGCGACATCCTCGCCGGAGGTCCACCGGGGCCAGGACTCGCCGAGATCGGCGTTGAGGTCGATCTTCACAGCGGCTCCACCAGGAACGCCTTGCCCTCGCCGCGCACGCGGGTCATGACGACGGTGGCGGTGTTCGGGCCCTTCAGCTTGAGTCGCCGGATCAGCTCCTCGGGCACGATGTCGACGCCTCGCTTCTTGACCGTCAACGTGCCGGTGCGACGCACCTGCAGGGCCGCCTTGAGCGGCTTCTCGCGGAACGGCAGCTCGTCGATGATGCGGAACCCGCGGGCGAGGGGAGTGGGATCGACCCGGTCGGCGCTGACGTACGCGATGCGCGAATCGATCAACCAGCCACCGATCGACGCCGCGAACTCTCCGACGAGGCCGGATCGGATGACGGCATCGTCCGGCTCGTAGAGGTAAGCGCCCGGATCGGCCAGGGCGATCGGCTCACCGCTCGCGACCAGGCCGGCGCCAGACGGCAGCACGGTGGCGCGGCGCGTGACTCCGGCAAATGGTGCACCCCACAGGCAGGCCTCGACGAGGTCGCCGCCGTCGCTGACCCATTCGGCCTCGACCCCGTGCGGCACCGCGTCGTGCGCCAGTCCCGGCATCACCTTGGCGACGGCCCGCCCCTCGAGTCGCTGACGCACCCAGTCCCAGGGCGGCTGCAGGTCTGCGGTGGAGAACGTACGCCCGCGGCCGTCCCGCCTGGCCGGGTCGATGAAGGCCACCTCGTCAGCACCGATCGCCACGTCGTGCACATCTGCGCAGACGACGTCGCCGGCCAGGCCGAGCCCCCGGAGGTTGGCGGCGGCGATCGCCGCACGTACGGGATCCAGCTCCACGCCGCGTACGTCCAGGCCGGCCCGGGCCAACGCGACCAGGTCGCCGCCGATGCCACAGCCGAGGTCGACGACGGACTCGACACCCAACGACGAGAGGCGCTCCGCCCGGTGGTTCGCCACCCGCTGACGGGTCGACTGCTCCAGTGCGTCCGGGGTGAAGTACATCCGCGCTGCATCATCGCCGAACTTGGCGACGGCCTTGCCCCGGAGGTGGTTCTGGGTCACCGCGGCCGCGACGAGCCCCGGGGCGTACGTCTTTCGCAGCCGCGTGCCCAGGGCCAGATCGCTGTCGATCCCGGCCCGTTCGGCGACCTCGCCGAGCAGCAGTTGGCCCGCAGGCGACAGCAGCATCTCGAACGTGGCCAGGTCCATGGAGAGAGTCTGCCGTGCCCGGCGGCGCGGCATTTCAGCGGAGCGCGAACACTGTTAGCACTCACTAGGGGCGAGTGCTAAGTTTTGTCGTGGCGCCCTCGTATGAAGGTGCCACGCAACGGTGAGCATGAGCCCCGCGACGGCGTGCCCACCAGCATCCGATGTTCCACCGCCGAAAGGGGAGGTCGACACGTGTCGGTCACCATCAAGCCGCTCGAAGACCGTCTGGTCATCCAGGC
>JAWWPE010000194.1:0-5652 GCA_033850895.1 Nocardioidaceae bacterium
CGAGAAGCGCTCCGCGTGGCTCCGTTGGACCGTATCCTTGTCGAGACCGATGCGCCGTTCCTCACACCGACACCGCACCGTGGAAGCCCGAACGCTTCGTTCCTGATTCCGCTCACGGTGCGATTTATGGCTGGGATTCTAGGCAAAACGGTCGATGAACTGTGTGTCAACATCGAGGCAAACACGGACCGGGCGTTCGGTGGGACCTGGGCGCAGCGGATTTGACGGTGACGGAAGGGGCTTGGCTATGGTCGAAAGTCGTCCCAGACACCGCAACGCAAGGAATTCCGTGCCCCAGGACTCGACCCCCCGCAAGACCTCAGCAGCCAAGACCTCCACACACTCACATTCAGGACCTCGCCGGCCTCGTAGCCGCAAGAAGTTCTCGCTGATCGCTCTCAACCTCGCGATCGTGCTCATCGTCGCCGGCGGAACCGCCGCCTATGGCGCACTCAGCAAGACCGTCGTCCTCAGCATCGACGGCAAGCAGGACACGATCCGCACCTTCGGTGACAACGTCTCCGACGTGCTCAAGGCCAAGCACATCACGATCCGCGACGGCGACCACCTGAGCCCGGCACCGTCCAGCAAGCTCAGCGACGGCGCCCACGTCAACGTCGCATACGCCAAGCCGCTGACGCTCGCGGTCGATGGCAAGGTCACCAACACCACCGTCTATGACCGCACGGTCGGCCAGGCCCTCGACGCCGCGGGCGTCTCGCCGCCGACCGGTGCCTACGTCTCGGCGAAGCGCTCCGCGCCGCTGTCACGCGACGGCTCACAGATCGTGGTCAGCTCGAACAAGTCCCTGACCGTCATCGCTGACGGCAAGAAGAAGAAGGTCACCACCAAGGCGCCGACCGTCGCCGGGGTGCTCAAGGCCGTCGACGTGAAGCTCGACTCCGACGATGAGGTCGACCCCGGCAAGGCCGCGTTCGTGTCGCCGGACCAGAAGCTCCGCGTCGTACGCATCAAGAAGGTCACCAAGACCGAGACCGTGTCGGTGAAGTTCCCGGTCACCTACAAGACCGACTCCGCGGCGTACCAAGGCGAGACGTCGGTCATCAAGGCGGGCAAGCCCGGCAAGAGCCGCGAAAAGGTCACCATCGTGTATGCCGACGGCAAGGTGCGCGACCGCATCGTGCTGGTGTCACGCTCGCTCAGCGAACCCCGTCCGCAGATCGTGTCGCGCGGCACTAAGAAGGCCGAATCCACCGGCAACACCGTCTGGGACCGGATCGCCAAGTGCGAGTCCGGCGGCAACTGGCACATCAACACCGGCAACGGCTACTACGGCGGACTGCAGTTCAGCGCCGCCACGTGGCACAGCGTCGGCGGCACCGGCCTGCCCAGCGATCACACCCGCGAGGAGCAGATCAAGCGCGCCAAGATCCTGCAGGCCCGCTCGGGTTGGGGCCAGTGGAGCTGCGCCGGAGCGCGGTTCAACTGACGCCACCCAGGTTGCTCGGCCCGTCGGACATCCGCGAGCTGGCGGAGTCCTGCGGGATCCGGCCGACCAAGCAGCGCGGGCAGAACTTCGTCACCGATGCCAACACGGTGCGTCGCATCGTCCGCACGTCCGGGATCGGTCCTGACGACGCTGTCGTCGAGGTCGGTCCCGGACTCGGTTCGTTGACCCTCGGACTGCTCGAGGTCGCCGCGCACGTCACGGCGGTCGAGATCGACGAGGTGCTCGCCGGCCAGCTGCCGGCCACGATCGCGGAATATGCACCCGACCAGGTCGGCAGATTCGATCTCGTCACCGCCGATGCCATGAAGGTCACCTCGTTGCCCGGGCCGGTGCCCACCGCATTGGTCGCCAACCTGCCCTACAACGTCTCCGTCCCGGTGCTGCTCACGTTCTTCGAGCGGTTCCCGTCGATCCGGACCGGCCTCGTCATGGTGCAGGCCGAGGTCGCCCACCGACTCGCTGCCGGACCGGGCTCCAAGACGTACGGTGTGCCGAGCGTCAAGGCGGCCTGGTACGCCGAGCTGAAGCTGGCCGGGTCGGTCGGCCGCAACGTGTTCTGGCCGATGCCCAACGTCGAGTCGTCGCTGGTCTCGTGGACCCGTCGCCCCGAACCCGGCGACGAGGCGCACCGGCTGCGTACGTTCGCGGTCATCGATGCCGCCTTCGCCCAGCGCCGCAAGACCATGCGTGCGGCGTTGTCGGAGCTGGCCGGATCGGGCCCGCTCGCCGAAGAAGCTCTGGTCGCGGCGGGCATCTCGCCGCAGGCCCGCGGAGAACAGCTCTCCGTCGCCGAATTCGCCCGTCTCGGCGAGTTCCTCTGAGTGTGCGCGGTGTGCCGGGTTCGGCCTGACGTGTTCCACCCACCTACTAGGTTGTTGGCGTGAGCATCGCCAACGTCCGGGTACCCGCGAAGATCAACCTGTGCCTCGGCGTCGGACCGGTCCGCGACGATGGTTACCACCCGCTGGCGACGGTCTATCAGGCTGTCGGACTGCACGATGAGGTACGCGCGACGACCCGCGCCGACGACGAGATCAACGTCGTCGTGCACACCGAGCTGGATGTCCACTCCGAGCTCGCGGCAGTGCCCGAGGACGACACCAACCTCGCGGTCAAGGCCGCCCGTCTGCTGCGCGAGCACACCGGCGTGATCGGCGGGATGGACCTGGCGATCCGCAAGGTCATCCCGGTCGCTGGAGGTATGGCCGGTGGCTCCGCCGATGCTGCCGCCTCACTGGTCGCCTGCAACGACGCCTGGGGCACCGGACTGGCCCGCGCCGACCTCGAACTGCTCGCCGCGAAGCTGGGCAGTGATGTGCCCTTCCTGCTGCACGGTGGCAACGCCGTGGGCGGTGGACGCGGCGAGACGATCAGCCCGGTGCTGGCTCGTGGGTCCTATCACTGGGTCTTCGCCATCGCCGCCGAAGGACTGTCGACGGCCGCGGTCTACGCCGAGTTCGACCGGCTCAACGCCGGAGCGACCGTGGCCGAGCCGGTGGTGCCAGACGCGCTGCTCGCTGCTCTTCGCGCCGGCGATGCCGAGGCGCTGGGTGATGCACTGTCCAATGACCTCACCGAAGCGGCTTTGTCGTTGCGTCCTGAGCTCCAGGACACCCTCGAGGTGGGCATCGAGGCCGGCGCGCTGGGCGCCATACTCTCCGGGTCCGGGCCGACGGCGATGTTCCTGGCCTCTGACGAGCAGCACAGCCTGGACATCGCGTTCGCGCTGAGCAGCGCGGCCGGTTGCGCCGATGTGGTGCAGTCCCACGGGCCGGTGCCCGGCGCCCGCCTCGGCTGACCCCTCCACCCCAGCGGGTCGGGGTGCTAGGCGTCGACGAGCTCGGACAGCTCGATCCAGCGGGTCTCGTGCTCCGACACCTGGGCTTCGAGCTGTGAGACCTCTGTCGCCAGCGCCGACAGCCCCGGTCCGTCGGTCGGATCGTGCTGGGCCATCTCGGTGTGAATCGCGTCGATACGTGCCGCCAGCTTCTCCATCTTGCGGTCGATCGACGCGATTTCCTTCTTGGTGTTGCGCAGCTCCGCGCTCGACAGCTTTGGCGTTGACGGCGTGTGCCCGGCGTTCGACGGGTTGGACGCCGCAGGGGAGTCCTGCTCCTTGCGGAGTCGGAGGTACTGGTCGACGCCGCCGGGCAGGTGTCGGAAATGGCCGTCGAGGATGGCGTACTGCTGATCGGTGATCCGCTCGAGCAGATAGCGGTCGTGCGACACCACGAGGAGCGTGCCGGGCCACGAGTCGAGCAGATCCTCCATGGCGGCCAGCATGTCGGTGTCGAGGTCGTTGGTCGGCTCGTCGAGCACCAGGACGTTCGGCTCGTCCAGCAGGATCATCAGCAGCTGCAGGCGGCGCTTCTGCCCGCCGGAGAGATCGCGGACGGGTGTCGCCATCTGCGCGTTGGAGAAGCCGAGCCGCTCGAGCAGCTGGCTGGGGGTCATCTCCTTGCCACCTGAGACGTATGCCGTGCGCTGGCGTCCGACGACATCGCTGACCCGGTCGTTTCCGACCTCCTTGAGCTCGTTGAGCTCCTGGGTCAGCGACACCACCTTGACGGTCTTGCCCCGCTTGACCCGCCCTGATGTCGGCTGCACGGTCCCGGTGACCAGGCCGAGCAGGGTCGACTTGCCGGCGCCGTTGGCACCGAGCACACCGGTGCGCTCGCCCGGCCCGATGCGCCATTCCACGTGCTTGAGGACGTCGAGGTCGCCGTACGAGACGCTGACGTCGAGGATGTCGACGACGTCCTTGCCGAGCCGCGCCGTGGCCATCTGCTTGAGCTCGATCGGGTTGCGCGGCGGTGGCTCGTTCTCGATCAGGGCGTTGGCCGCGTCGATGCGGAACTTCGGCTTGGCCGTACGCGCGGGCGCTCCGCGGCGCAGCCAGGCGAGCTCCTTGCGCATCAGGTTCTGCCGCTTCGACTCGGTTGCCGAGGCGTGCCGGTCGCGCTCCACGCGCTGCAGGATGTACGCGGCGTAACCACCCTCGAACGGTTCGACGATGCCGTCGTGCACCTCCCAGGTGGCATTGCAGACCTCGTCGAGGAACCACCGGTCGTGGGTGACGACCAGCAGCCCGCCGGCGTTGGGCGACCAGCGGTTCTTGAGGTGGCCGGCCAGCCAGGTGATGCCCTCGACGTCGAGGTGGTTGGTGGGCTCGTCGAGGAACAGCACGTCGTCGTCGCCGATCAGCAGCGCCGCCAGAGCGACTCGGCGACGTTGCCCACCGCTGAGGGTGCCGACCACCGAGTCCCACGGGATGTCGGCGACCAGTCCGCCGATGACATCGCGGATCTTGGCGTCGCCGGCCCATTCGTAGTCGGGCATGTCGCCGACGATCGCGTAACCGACGGTCTGCGACTGGTCGAGCGTGTCGGTCTGGTCGAGCATGCCGATGTGTACGCCGCCGCGGGTCGTCACGCGGCCGGAGTGCGGCTCCAGCCGACCCGACAGGATCGACAGCAGGGTCGATTTGCCGTCGCCGTTGCGCCCGACGATGCCGATGCGGTCGCCCTCGTCGATGCCGAGCGTCACCGACTCGAAGACGGTCTTGGTGGGGAAGTCGACGCCGACGCCTTCGACGCCCAGGAGATGTGCCACCGCACGATTCTAATCGGCGGGGAGAGAGCTCCTGACCATCGCCAACTCAGCGGTCGAACGGAAGGGAAAGCGTACGAAGTGCGTCCGCGACCGCTGCCGTCTGCTTCGGGTCGAGGCCGGCCAGCAGCTGTTTCTCGTGCTCAAGCAGCGCGTCGAGCGCGCCGTCGACGGCGGCCCGGCCCGTGGTGGTCAGGCGTACCTGGACGCCGCGGCGGTCATCCGGATCGGGGAGCCGTTCGACGAGTCCCTTGTAGACCAGGCGATCGACCCGGTTGGTCATGGTTCCGCTGGTCACCAGCGTCTCGAGGACGAGCTGACCTGGGGAGAGCTGGTACGGAGAGCCGGCCCGGCGCAACGCCGACAGCACATCGAACTCCGACGACTCCAGATTGTGCTCGTCGAACGCCAGCCGGCGTGCCCGGTCCAGGTGGAGTGCCAGGCGAGTGACACGACTCAGCACATGCATGGGGGACACGTCCATGTCCGGGCGTTCCCGCTGCCAGGCCGCGATCAGCCGGTCGACGTCATCCTGCGGCGATGAGCTCGCATGCGCGGTCATAGCCCCATTC
>JAWWPE010000215.1:0-4980 GCA_033850895.1 Nocardioidaceae bacterium
CTCCGCGAGGCGCTGTCGAAGAATCGCGTACGTGAGCTCGATGCGCTGGTGCTCGCGGGTGCCGGCTCGTCCGACCCGATCGCCAACGCGGCGATCTCCCGGGCCGCTCGGGCCTGGGGCGCGCACCACAAGCTGCCGACAATCGCCGCGTTCGCGTCGAGCGTGCCACCGGCAGCCGGTGAGGCCGTACGTTCGCACCGCGCCGACGGCCGTCGGCACATCGCCGTGGGCATGCTGTTCCTGGCACCGGGCGTACTGCCCGATCGGGTGGCCGAACTGGCCCTCGAGGCCGGCGCGGTCGCTGTGGCCGAGCCCCTGGGCGTCGACGTCGAGGTGGCGCGGGTCATCCTGGCCCGCTACGCCGTGGGCGCCGTGGACCTCGTACCCCTCGAGCAGCTCTTCGCCTGACCGTCTGCCTGAGCGCAGCACCCGCTGCGCCCAGGCAGATCTCTAGGCCGGGATGCTCTCGAGCCCCTCGAGGGTGGAGACCAACGCGTTGGCCAGCTCCTGGCCCTTCACCGCGAAATGCCGCGTGAAGTAGTCGCGGTGCTCGGCATGCTCGTGGAAATGATGCGGCGTGAGCACGGCGGAGAAGACCGGCACATCGGTCTCCAGCTGCACCCGCATGAGGGCGTCGACCACGGCGTTGGCGACGAAGTCGTGGCGATAGATCCCGCCGTCGACGACCAGCGCACAAGCTGCGACCGCGGCATACTCCCCCGACAACGCTAGCCGTTTCGCGCGCAGCGGAATCTCGAACGCTCCGGGCACCTCGTGCACCACGACTTCGTAGGGCCCGCGCTCGGCGAGAGCCTTGCGGAATCCTTCGACTGCTTGATCGACGATGTCGGCATGCCAGCGCGCGGCGACAACGGCGATCTTGGGTGACTGCGTCATCTTTCCTCCTTGGTTGCGTGGTCACCCAGGGCGACGACGCATCGGAGGGCGGCGGGTTGCCGACGACTGACGGTCGCGTTCTCTCTCATCCGGACTATGACCGTCGGCTCCGGAGTCACACCGGATCTGCTGACCCTCCCGTGAAGGAGGCGCTCGCGGGCTCATGCCGGACCCGGGTGGGTCCAACCATCACCGCCGGTGGGGAGTTTCACCCCGCCCTGAGAACGTACGCTCGAACGCTAGCAGCATCTAGGCTGCAAGCATGATTCCCGGCCGCGCCGAGCTCGAGCAGATGTACGCCTATCCCAGCACTCAGCGGCCGTGGATACGTACGAACTTCGTCTCGACCGTCGATGGCGCGGCGTACGCCGGCGACGGCAAGTCCGGATCGCTCGGGGGGCCGGCGGACAAGCAGGTGTTCGCGCTGCTCAGGTCGTTGGCCGACGTCATCGTCGTGGGCGCCGGAACGGCACGCACAGAGGGCTATCAGCCCGTAAGGCCAGACGAGATCGACTCAGAACTCCGCTCCCGGCTCGGTCTGTCGGCCGTCCCTCCGATCGCAGCGGTGAGCCGCCGGCTCGACATTCCCGACGCACTGGCCACCAACGGTCAGATCGTCATCACGACGGCCGACGCCCCGGTCGCGGCTCGCGAGGCCTTGGCGTCCGACGTCGACGTCATCGCCGTCGGTGAGGGCGAGATCGACTGGATCGCGGTACTCGACGAGCTTGCCGAGCGCGGGCTGCGCCGGGTGCTCTGCGAGGGCGGCCCCTCCCTGCACGGTGAGCTCGTCGCCCTCGACCTCGTCGACGAGGTGTGCCTGACGATCGCACCGCTGATGAGTTCCGGTGCGGCGCCGCGCATCGCGCACTCAGCGGCGTTCGTCGAGCACGCGATGGAGCTGGGCCACGCGTTCGACGCCGACGGGGTGCTGCTGACCCGCTGGGTACGTTCGCGGTCGTAAGGTGTGACGGCAGGCTTTCGCACGACCACTCGCAGAAGAGGATCGCATTCATGTATGACGTCGCACTGCTGATCGAACGTCAGCTCAACGAGCTCGACGCCGACCAGATCATCGCCCTCCACGAGGGACTCGATGACACCGTCGCCTATCACCTGCTGCTCCCCGTCGAGGGGTCCAACGCGATCCTGGCGACGTCGATGAGCTCCCTGGGCGGCGGCCAGGTCGTACCGATCGGTGAGCCGGAGGCGATCGAGGACATCGAGAAGGAGATCCTGCGGGCCGGCGAGTCCGAGCTCGAGGCGAGCGCCGCACTGCTGCGTGCCCGCAAGGTGGACGTGACCGCCAAGCTGACCGAGGACGACCCGATCGATGCGCTCGTCGAGCTGGTCAAGGACACCGGATCCGACGAGGCCATCATCCTGACCGAGCCGCACATCGTGAAGGAGTTCCTCCAGCTCGACTGGACCTCCCGCGCGCAGCGCAAGCTCGACGTCCCGAGTGTTCACCTGCTCGAGCACGTCCCCTTCGACGCCCAACGCTGAGCATCCCGAACGGCGTCACCGCTTCGTCACGGCTGCGAGCGGCTTGCGACGTAAACTTGCGGCATGGCTTATGACGTGGAGAAGACCGACGCTGAGTGGAAGGCGGAGCTCAGCCCCGCTGAGTACGACGTCCTGCGCAAGGCCGGCACCGAGCGGCCGTTCAGCTCGTCGTACGAGACCGATCCGACCGTGGGCGTCTACGCGTGCCGCGCGTGTGGTGCCGAGCTGTTCCGCAGCGAGACGAAGTTCGACGCGCACTGCGGATGGCCGGCGTTCTACGCCCCGCTCGCCGAGGACCGCGTCCAGTACATCGAGGACCGTTCGTTGTTCGGGGGTGTACGCACCGAGGTGCGCTGCTCACGATGTGGCTCGCACCTCGGGCATGTGTTCAAGGGTGAAGGGTTCGACACCCCGACCGATGAGCGCTTCTGCATCAACGGCATCGCCCTGACGCTGGAGCCTGCAGCCAAGTAGCTGCTCGTGCACTGATCGCGCTCGCGCCCTAGCGTGGGCGTATGACTCTCACTCTCGGAATGGTCACGATCGACAGCGCTGACCCGACACCACTCGCCCGCTGGTGGGCGGAGCAGCTGGGCGGCACGATCGAGCAGGAGAACGACGGCTGGTACCTCATGGTCAGCCTGCCCAGGCTCGATCAGCAGGTGTGTTTTCAGAAGGTCCCCGACCCGACGCCGGGCAAGAACCGCATCCACCTCGACCTCACCGCACCCGACCTCGAGGTGGAGACAGATCGCCTCGTCCAGGCGGGCGCAGGACTCGTGGAGAAACGCGAGATGGGCGGCTTCCACTGGACGGTGCTCACCGATCCAGACGGCAACGAATTCTGCGTCTCCGCCGCGTGAGACCTAGGGCCAGAGGCTGGTGAGCTCGCCGACGGTGTGGGCCTGACCCGTGTAGAACGGGATCTCCTCGCGGACGTGCCGGCGAGCGCGGCTGGCGCGCAGCTCGCGCATGAGGTCGACGATGCGGTGCAGCTCATCGGCCTCGAATGCCAGGATCCACTCGTAGTCGCCGAGCGCGAACGACGCGACCGTGTTGGCGCGTACGTCGGGGTAGTCGCGCGCCTGCATGCCGTGCTCGCGCAGCATGTCGCGACGCTCCTCGTCGGGCAGGAGGTACCACTCGTACGACCGCACGAACGGGTAGACGCAGACGTAAGGATGCGTCTCCTCCTCGGCCATGAACGCCGGGATGTGCGAGCGGTTGAACTCCGCGGGGCGGTGAAGTGCCAGCTGTGACCAGACCGGAGCCATCCGGCCACCGAGGGCCGTCCGGCGGAACGCGTTGTAGGCGGCTTGCAGCGCGTCACTCGTCGGAGCGTGCCACCAGATCATCAGGTCAGCGTCGGCGCGCAGCCCGCTGACGTCATAGGTGCCTCGCACGACGACGTCGTCGGCCGCGAGCTTGGCGATCAGCGCGTCGACCTCGGCCGCCTCACCCTGTCGGTCGCCATCACCGAGCACGCGCTCGAGCTTGAACACCGACCACATCGTGTAACGGATCGAATCGTTGATCTCCTTGGCCAGCTTGCCCTTGTTGGAGATGGGCTTCGCGTCGCTCATGACTCCATTGTCCCCGCCTCGAGAATTCGGCGTGCGGCTGCCCGGCCTGAGGCGATCACGGCGGGTATGCCCACGCCGCGATAGGCAGCACCGCAGACCTCGAGCCCTGGCACGCTGGAGACGGAGCGGTCGATCGTGGCGACCCGGTCGAGGTGCCCGACGTCGTACTGCGGCAAACCCCCACCCCACCGCTGCACGAGCCAGTCGATCGGGGTGGGCAGCACGCCGAATGCCGTACGCAGGTCCATGAGTGCACGATCAGCGATGTCGGCGTCGTCGTGCTGGAGAAGGGTCGCCTCTCCCGCGCGACCGACCGAAGCGCGGATGACCGTACGCCCGGTGTCGCCGACCCAGCCCCACTTGTTGGAAGACACTGTCGCCGCCTTGATGAACGTCCCGTCGACCGGTGGGACCAGGAACCCGGATCCCACGAAGTCCAGAGCTTCCTCGAACACGTACGTCACGATCGCGACACTCGCGTAGTCGATCGCAGCCAGGGCGAATGCGGCTTCGGGAGCTAGCTCGGCCAGCAATCTCGCGGCCGCTGGCGCGGGGGCAGCAACGACGACGGCGTCGACGTCCAGTGTCTCCACGTCGGTGGTCGGCCCTACCGAGAGGCGCCACCCGTCAGACGTACGTTCGACCGTCCGCACCGTCGCGTCGAGCCGCACTTCGACGCCGGGTGTCGCGGCGACGGCGACCGGGAGCTGGCCGACCCCGCCCACGAGGCCGGCGAACACGGGCCCCGACGCTGTCGCAACCGCCCGGGCCTCGGTCGCTCCCGCGAGTAGGTCGGCACCGAGGGCGGCGATCTGCGGAGCGGTGGCCCGAAGCGACAACTGATCGGAGTGCCCGGCGTAGACCCCACCGAGCAGCGGCTCGACGAGTCGGTCGAGCACGTCGTGGCCGAGCCGAGCCGTGACGAACTCGGCCACGGACACGTCCTCATCGCTGACAGGTATGACGTGTGGCTCGACCTCCGCGATGCCGGACT
>JAWWPE010000387.1:0-3036 GCA_033850895.1 Nocardioidaceae bacterium
AACGGCGTACCGCCGAGGAAGATCATCAGGTACAGCGCCGCGACGCGCCCGCGCATCATCGGCGCCGACGTCATCTGGATCATCGCGTTGGCCGACGTGACCATCGTCAGGGCGGCGAGGCCCAGCAGCGGGAGCACGGCGGCGAAGGTGACGTAGCTCGGCATCAGGCCAGACCCGATCTCGATCAGGCTGAACGCCGCGCCGGCGACCACGACGAAGGAGAGGCGGGGCTTGGTGCGGCCGGCCGCGAGGAGGGCCCCGGCCAATGAACCGGTGGCCATGATCGAGGCGAGCAGGCCGTACTCCCCCGCACCCTTGTGATAGATCGACGTCGCCATCAGGGCGCTGGTCATCTGGAAGTTCATGCCGAACGTTCCGACGAAGAACACGCAGCACAGGATCAAGATCAGATCAGGGCGCGAGCGGACGTACGCCACTCCGTCCCGGACGGCCCGCTTGCGGGAGCCGGTGATCGGCGACGGCCGGAGCAGGCTGCCGTCGAGCAGGTTGAGCGAGATGAACACCGGCAGATAGCTCACCGCATTGATCAAGATGACCCAGCCTGCGGCGCTCGCGCCGGAGCCCAGCGCCGCGATCAGTGCACCGGCCACGGCCGGACCGATCATGCGGGCGACGTTGAACGAGGCCGAGTTGAGACCCACCGCGTTGGCGAGGTCGTCGCGGCCGACGATCTCGACGACGAAGGACTGGCGGGCAGGCGCATCGAAGGCGGTGCCGATGCCGAACACGAACGCGAGGGCGTACACCTGCCAGGTCTGGACGACGCCGGTGACGGCGAGGATTCCGAGTAGCGCCGCGGGCAGCGCCATCGCCAGCTGGGTGAAGCGCAGAACCGTGCGCTTGGGCACCCGATCAGCGACCACGCCCGCGATCGGCGAGAACAGCAGCGCAGGGAGCAGCTGGAGCCCGGTCGTGATGCCGAGGGCCGTGCCGCTGTGGGTCAGCTGCAGGACCAGCCAGTCCTGGGCGACGCGCTGCATCCAGGTGCCGGTGTTGGAGAGGACGGAGCCGACGATGTAGATGCGGTAGTTGCGGTTGGCCAGCGCCCGGAACGTGGGGCTCAAGACTCGGCCAAGCGGTCGAGCAGGGCGGTCGCCTCCCTCAGGACCTTGCGTTCTGCGGTGGTGAGCTCGGCCAGGCGGTGGGCGAGCCACTGGTCGCGGCGGGCCCGCTCCTCGGCCAGCACGGCTTCGCCCTTGTCGGAGACCGAGATGATGACCTGTCGGCCGTCGTCGGGGTGCGGCTCGCGAAGCGCGAGGCCCTCGTCGACGAGGCAGTTGAGGGTGCGGGTGACGGACGGCGGCTGGACCCGCTCGTATGCGGCGATCGCACTGGGAGTCGAGGGGCCGAGCACCCGGATCGTCCCGAGCACCGAGAGCTGGGTCGGCGTGAGGTCGGTCTGCCGCTCTTGGCGCAGTCGGCGGTTGAGGCGCGCGACCGATCGAGCGAGCTGGTGGGAGTCGGTCGGCATGTAGTTAGCATATCTCATTACCTATGCTAACTAAAGTCAGCGTCGCCCCTTGCGGCTGAGGATGGGATCAAGGACGCCATCCCAGCTGGTGGGTGCATTGGGGCCGGCGATCAGCGCTTGCATCGGCGCACGGGTGAGCGTACGAACGGTGATTCCGTCATCGAAACCGTTGTGATCGCATCCCGAGTAGCGCGCGTAGATCTGAGATCTCCCAGTCGCTGAGGTGATTCGCAGGACGATGACCTCGTCGCCGTACTTCTCCGTGCACGTCTCAGGGGTGTTGGGGCCGCCCCCCTTGGGGGCGGCGGCGATCTGCCGGACGATCCTCGCTGCGCGCGGGCCCCCGTATCTCAAGGACGACACCAAGAACCCGCCGTATCTGCAGACGCTGAGCGCTGTGACGTCCCGAAGCCTCGCCACATCGCGCGCCTGCGAGGGCCGTCGAACGAAGTGCCAACTGATCGGATCGGAGGTCGGGCAGCCCTGGTGATCGATCTTGACCAGGTGGATCGTGGCGATGATCCGGGTGCGCAGGCTTTCCGGCGCCTGGACGACCACGGTCACGTCGCCGTAGGTGATGATCTGGCGATCTCCGCCGCGCGGGATCTTGCGGGTGGCGTCCTCGAACGCAACGACCATGCCGGTGTTGCTGATCAGCGTCTCCGGGTCGGCCTCACCGCGCTTTGCCGGCGGGCAGCCCACCAGGGTGGAGATGCCGGGTCGTCCGACCATCGGCTTGGGGTGTTTTCCGTTGCCGACGCACCACTGTCCCAGCAGCTGATCGCTGCTCCCCCAACCCCAGTCCGCGGGTACGCCGACCTCGACATCGCGATAGGACTCCCAGCGCCAGCCGTCCGGAAGAGTCGGCGACACCCCGCCAGCCGGGTCGACGCCGGGCGACAGGTCGTGCTGCGACGGCCGGTCTACGTGGCAGGCGCTGAGGGCGGTCAGCGCGACGAGCACCAGCACGTACCGCAACCACCGCATACTCGAGTATGTCGGTGGTTGCGGCGTCGTCTCAGGCGAATTGCCGTCTCAGGCCTTCGCGGACTTCTTGCGACGCCGGATGACCGGGTCGAACTTGAGGTCGACGACGCGCTCCTTGAGCGGGATGAGGGCGTTGTCGGTGATCTTGATGTGCTCGGGGCACACCTCGGTGCAGCACTTGGTGATGTTGCAGAAGCCCAGACCGTGCTCGTCCTGTGCCGCCGCCTTGCGGTTGACGCCGACTTCTTCGGCGGCATCCAGCGGGTGCATGTCGAGCTCGGCGATCCGCATCAGAAAACGCGGACCGGAGAAGGCCGGCTTGTTCTCCTCGTGGTCACGCATGACGTGGCAGGTGTCCTGGCACAGGAAGCACTCGATGCACTTGCGGAACTCCTGCGAGCGCTCGACGTCGACCTGCTGCATGCGATAGTCGCCCGGCTCGACACCCTCGGGGGGTACGAACGCGCGGACCTCGCGGGCCTTCTGGTAGTTGAACGACACGTCGGTGACGAGGTCGCGGATCACCGGGAACGTCCGCATCGGGGTGATCGTGACGG
>JAWWPE010000406.1:0-4024 GCA_033850895.1 Nocardioidaceae bacterium
GAAGACACGCTGGCCGATGCGCGAATCCAGCTCGCCACCTATCTGCTCGGTCCACCCGAGCGCCGCACCCTCGAGTCGTTCCGGGCATCGATCGACGCCGTCATCGCAAGGTCCGAGAGTGAACGCGCCGCCTACCGCGACGGCACCCGCCCCAGCGAGACGGTCGTCGCCTCCGACGACGACGACTGAGCGTCCTGCGCCTGGCGAGAGAGTCGTCACAGGTCCCGGTGACGACGACCGGGAGAGGCGCGCGTGCACGGTAGGGTTGCCGGGTGAAATCGGCTTCCGGGAAGATCGCCATCGCGATCGTGACGTACAACCGATCGACCTATCTCAAGGAGCTCCTCGCCAGCGCAGCCGCGATGGACACGCCTCCGTTCGCGATCGTGGTTGTCGACAACGCCAGCACCGATGACACCCAGGACGTGATCGCCGCCGCGACCGGCGAGTTCCCCGACGGAATGCTGATCAACCACCGGCTCGAGACGAACACCGGGGGCTCCGGCGGGTTCAGCGAAGGCACCAAGGTCGCTCTCGAGCTCGGCGCCGACTGGGTCTGGCTGATGGACGACGACGTCGAGATCCTGCCGGACGCGCTCGAGCAGTTCGCTCCGTGGATGGAGCGGTTCAAGGTCATCCACGGCCGCCGTTACGACTTCGACGGGTCGCCGTTCTACTGGCAGGCGAAGTTCAACCAGTTCCTCGGCGTGCCACTCCCCTACAGCGGCAAGCAGTTCGGCCGCGAAGGCTTCGCGATCACCAACTCGGGCACGTTCGAAGGCATGCTGATCCACGCCGACGTCGTCCGCGAGATCGGCCTGCCCGATCCGCGCTTCTTCATCTCCTGGGACGACGCCACGTACGCCTGGCTCGCCGCCCAGCACACCCAGGTCGCGTACGTCGATGCGTTCGTGCTCAAGCGCAAGCGCGAGCAGGTGCAGGTCAACCTCGGTATCCGCCACCTCAACGACGGCAGCCCGCTCTTCCGGTTCCACGTGATCCGCAACCGGGCGTACGTCGGCAAGTACTTCCGCGAGTACGGCAAGCTCAATCGGCTCGGCTTCGGGCTCGGCACCGCGCTGACCCTCGCCAAGGAGGTCTTCCGGCTCGTCGTCGTGCAGCACACCCTCAGGGGCTTCGGTGACCTGGCGCGCGGCTTCCGTGCCAATCGTGCGCTGTGGCGTGACAAGGCGTGGCGGCCGATGGACCCGGCAGATGTGCCGGCCGCGCTGCCGCGTACGACAGACTTGCCCCATGACCGCTGACCTCCTCATCGTCGGTTCGGGCTTCTTCGGGCTGACGATCGCCGACCGTTGTGCGCGTGAGCTCGACCTCAAGGTCCAGGTCATTGATCGTAGAAGTCACATAGGTGGCAATGCCTACAGCGAGGACGACCCCGAGACCGGCATCGAGGTGCACCGCTACGGCGCGCACCTGTTCCACACCTCCAACCAACGTGTGTGGGAGTACGCCAACCGCTTCACGACGTTCACGCCCTACCAGCACCGCGTCTACACGACGTACGCCGGCGAAGTCTTCCCGATGCCGATCAACCTCGGCACGATCAACCAGTTCCAGCGCGCGGCCTACACGCCTGAGCAGGCCCGCGCCTGGGTCGTCGAGCAGGCCGCGATGCTCACCCACGAGCCGACGAACCTCGAGGAGAAGGCGATCTCGCTGATCGGGCAGCCGCTCTACGAGGCGTTCATCAGGGGCTACACCGCCAAGCAGTGGCAGACCGACCCGCGCGAGCTCGCCGCCGAGATCATCAGCCGGCTGCCGGTTCGCTACACCTACGACAACCGCTATTTCTCCGACACGTACGAGGGGCTGCCGACCGACGGCTACACGGCCTGGCTCGAGCGGATGGCCGATCACCCCAACATCACCGTGACCCTGAACACCGACTTCTTCGACGAGTCGCAGCCCTGGCACAAGGCGGCAACCGTCGGGCAGCTGCCGATCGTCTACACCGGCCCTGTCGACCGCTACTTCGACTTCGCCCACGGCGACCTCTCGTGGCGCACGCTCGATTTCGAGACCGAGGTGCTGCCGATCGGCGACTTCCAGGGCACGACCGTGATGAACTACGCCGACGAGGCGATCGACTACACCCGCATCCACGAGTTCCGCCATTTCCACCCCGAGCGCGACTACCCCACCGACAAGACCGTCATCATGCGCGAGTACAGCAGGTTCGCCGAGACCAACCTCGACGGTTCGGGCGACGAGCCCTACTACCCGGTCAACACGGCGCAGGACCGCGAGCGGCTGCTTGCCTACCGCGACCTCGCCAAGGGCGAGGCGGACGTGCTGTTCGGCGGGCGGCTCGGGACCTATCAGTATCTCGACATGCACATGGCGATCGGTGCGGCGCTGAGCATGTATGACAACAAGCTCGCGCCACACTTCACCAGCGGCGCGAGGCTCGACGACCATGGCCTCTGAACCGCGCGTCGGCATGACCCGCCGCCTGCAGCTGTGGGCGATCAAACGGCTGCGTCGGTCCCGCTTCCTGCCGGTCGGGATGCCGGACAAGGTCACCGACGACGGGCGTCTGGGCCAGGCCTTCACCCAGCAGATCATGGTCTACTTCCCCACGCCGCAGGACAGCCTCTACCAGCTGCGGCCCTGGTACCACGCTCTGAGGGCCCTCAACGAGCTCCATCCGATTGTGTGCGTCTTCAAGGACTCCCGTACGGCCAAGGTCGTACGCAAGGAAACCGGCTTCGACTGCGTCACGCTCGCGCGCTACGGTCAGCTCGACGAGATCCTGGCGCTGAGCGAGGTCAAGCTCGCGCTCTACGTCAATCACGACCCGGTCAACTTCGAATCCCTGCGGTTCAGCTCGATGGTGCACGTCTATCTCGGGCACGGCGACAGTGACAAGGGCGTCTCCGTGTCCAACCAGGTCAAGGCCTACGACTACTGCTTCCTCGCCGGCCAGGCCGCGCTCGACCGTACGCTCTCGGCCGTCATGCTCTACGACGCCGAAGCCCGCAGCGTGCTGATCGGCCAGCCGCAGCTCGACGGGGCAGCCCCGGTCGAGGGCGAGCCGTCCAACGACGGACGCCAGACCGTGCTCTACGCGCCGACCTGGGAGGCGTCACAGCCGTCGGTCTCCTACGGGTCGCTGGAGACCCACGGCGAGAAGATCATGCAGTCGTTGCTGGGCCACTATCGCGTGATCTACCGCCCGCACCCGCTCAACGGGGTGATCCGGCCGTCGTACGCCGCCGCCGACAAGGCCGTGCGCCTGCTCGCCGAACGCATCGACACCGACGTGCCGATCGAGAAGTCGTTCGCGGACGCCGACCTGCTGATCACCGACGTGTCTGCCGTAACCCTGAACTGGCTGCCGACCGGCAAGCCGATGCTCGTCACCACTCCGGCGGTGCCCTACCCCCCGAGCCGACTGATGATCATCGTGCCGCAGCTCGCGGCGAGCGAGGACATCGCCGCCGCCGTGGAGGAGCAGCTCACCGAGGACCCCACCAAGGACGTGCGTCAGAGCCTCATCACGTACTACCTCGGTGATCCGACTCCAGGCGTCGCGACCGCAAACTTCGTCGCCGCCTGTGAGGACGCGATGTCCGTACGCGATCGCGAGTGGGCCGAGAAGCAGATCACCGGGGCGACCGGCCCGTAGCTTCTGCTAGTTGCCGCCGCCGATCGCGGCGGGGCCGTCCTCGCGGCGGATGTCGATGACGTGACCGGTCTGCTGGGCCAGCAGCACGTCGAGCGAGCGACGTGCGACCTCCATCGAGCTGAGCAAAGTGCCCTCCGGCTCGTCACCGAACGCCTTCGTGCGCATCGGTGTGCCCGTGCGTTCGGGGTTGATGCAGTTGACCCGCACCTGGCCGGCCCACTCGTCGGCGAGCGCCTGGGTGAGGTTGACGACGGCGGCCTTGGCCGATGAGTACAACGAGTAGCCCTTGCGCCCACGGGTGTAGGAGGAGGACGTGAACAGCAGCAGCGATCCGTCGGCGTTGGCGAGATAGGGATAGAACTCCTGGGCGATGAA
>JAWWPE010000440.1:0-6927 GCA_033850895.1 Nocardioidaceae bacterium
GTCCGCGAAGGTCTCGAACGCGATCAGTCACTTCCCGAGCCGCAGCACCGATTCCTGACCACCGGCCGTCCCGAGGAGTTCCAGAAGCTGGGCCATCGATTCCTCGGCCCCGAGATCGAGACGGTCGACCAGTTCTCGTGGGTCACCGTATGAAGCTCACCATCGTGGGCTGCGCCGGATCATTCGCCGGGCCTGACTCGCCGGCCAGCTGCTACCTCGTCGAGGCACCCTTCGAGGGCCGCACCTATCGCCTGGTCCTCGACCTCGGCAGCGGCGCAGTCGGCGATCTGCAGCGCTACTGCGACCTCCGTGACATCGACGCGATCGCGCTGTCGCACCTGCACGCCGACCACTGCTTCGACCTCTCCGGCATGTATGTCGTCAGCAAGTACCACCCGGACGGCGCGCTCCCGCAGATCCCCGTACTCGCACCAGCCGGCACGGGCGAGCACCTCGCGATGGCGTACGGCATCGAAGAGCCACTCGGCATGACCGAGCAATTCGACTTCCAGGAGTGCGTCGACGGTGGCACGGTGCAGCTCGGACCGTTCACCATCACGACCCGACTCGTCGACCACCCGGTGCCGGCGTACGCCCTCCGGGTGGCCACCGACACGCGTGTCCTCGTCTACTCCGGTGACACCGGCCCCACCGAGACACTCGTCGAGCTGGCCGATGGTGCGGACGTCTTCCTGTGCGAAGCGTCGTTCGTCGAGTCGGCCGACAACCCGCCGAACCTGCACCTGACCGGCGCAGAGGCGGGCGACTTCGCCACCCGGGCCGGTGTCAGTCGCCTGCTCATCACGCACATCCCGGCGTGGACCGATCGCGGCGAGGTGGAGTCCGACCTCAAGTCGACGTGGGACGGTCCGATCGAGCTGGTCGCGGCCGGTTCGACCTACGACCTGTGACTGCCGACCCCCCGATAGGCTCGCCCGCATGACTCGTGAAGACGGCCGCAGCGCCGACCAGCTCCGACCTGTGACCATCACCCGCAACTGGCTCGACCACGCCCAGGGCTCGTGCCTGATCGAGTTCGGCAAGACCAAGGTGCTGTGTGCCGCGAGCGCCAGCGAGGGTGTGCCGCGCTGGCGCAAGGGATCCGGCCTCGGCTGGGTCACCGCGGAGTACGCGATGCTGCCGCAGGCGACTCAAGACCGATCCGCCCGCGAGTCGGTCAAGGGTCGCATCGGTGGGCGTACGCACGAGATCTCCCGCCTCGTCGGGCGGTCGCTGCGCGCTGCGATCGACTACAAGGCGCTCGGCGAGAACACCATCACGATCGACTGCGACGTCCTCCAGGCCGACGGTGGCACCCGTACCGCTGCGATCACCGGCGCATACGTCGCCCTTGCCGATGCGGTCGAGCACCTGCGCAATGCCGGCGCGCTGGCCGGCGAGCCGCTCGTCGAGTCCGTCGCCGCGATCAGCGTCGGCATAATCGACGGCGTGCCGTTGCTCGACCTCCCGTACGTCGAGGACGTCCGCGCCGAGACCGACATGAACGTCGTGATGACCGGATCGGGCAAGTTCATCGAGGTGCAGGGCACCGCCGAGGGTGCGCCGTTCGACAAGGCAGAGCTCGACGCATTGCTGGAGCTGGCCGGTCAGGGCTGCGCCGAGCTGACCAGCATCCAGAAGGCGGCGCTCGGTCGATGAGGGCAAGCCGATGACCCAGGTCGTCCTGGCGTCCAACAACGCCAAGAAGCTGGCCGAGCTCCGCCGGATCCTGACCCCACTGGTGCCCGGCATCGAGGTGCTCGGTCTCGCCGACGTGACCCCGTACGACGAGCCGGCCGAGACGGAGCCGACGTTCGAGGGCAACGCCCTCATCAAGGCCAGGGCGTGCCTCGAGGTGACGGGGTTGCCGTCCCTCGCTGACGACTCCGGACTGTGCGTCGATGCCCTCAACGGCATGCCCGGTGTGCTCTCCGCCCGCTGGTCCGGAGTGAGCAAGGCCGACGGGGGCGACGCGGCCAACAACGCGCTGCTGCTCAGCCAGCTCAGCGATGTGCCCGACGAGCGGCGTGGTGCCCGGTTCCGGTGCGCGATGGCGTTCTGCACGCCTGACGGTCGCGAGGTCGTCGAGCTCGGCGAGATGCCGGGTCGCATACTCCACGGCGAGCAAGGCGCTGGTGGCTTCGGTTATGACCCGTTGTTCGCCGCGGACGGCTATGACGTGTCAACGGCGGAGCTGCCGTCGGAGGACAAGGACCGCATCAGCCACCGCGGCAAGGCGCTGACCGCGATTGCCCCGACCGTCGTTGCTGCGTTGACCTGACGCTACGACCCCAGCGCGTGGATGACGCGCTTGGCGATCGCCCGGCTGCCGATGAGGTTGGGATGGATGCCGTCGATGACCCGGCTCGGCGAGCTGAGGGCGCCGGTCGTGCTGATGAACTGCACGTGGTGCCGAACCGCCGCGGCGTGGATGATGCTCGTGACTCGTGCGCCGTCCGGCGCGTCGAGCGGTCCCCACGGTGGTCCCAGCACGATGATGCGCGTGGAGTGCGGCAAGAACGTCTGCAGTGTCGTCAGGTAGCGGTCGACCGCGTGCGCGATGACCGCGTCGCTGGCCGGCACATACAAGCCGTGGACACAGGTCGACCAGTCGTTGCGGCCGCCTTCGATGATGAACAGGGAGGGGGCCTGGCTGGTGAACGCCTCCTGGCGGTCGATGAACCGGTTGCCCGTGCACTCATGGCCGGGCCGCAGGTAGCCCGATCCGGACTGCGCGAATGTCGTGACATCGGCGTCGTAGCGGTGGCCGACGATGCTCCACCAGCCTTGTTTTGCGTCGCCGGGGGTGTTGTTGTAGCGGGCGGTGATCGAGTCGCCGACGACCACGATGCCGTGCGGTGCCAGCGTCGAAGGGGGTCGACGCTCACCACCTTGGGCGTCCTGCCAGGCCAGGAACGGCGCGACGCAGGCGACAAGGAACAGCGCAATGAGGATCGGCGCGCGACGGCCCGTCCAGGGAGTGATCATTTCGTACTTTCTTCGACCCGAGAGAGCGCAACTGTATGTCTCGAATTCACCGAATGTACGCAGATTCGCGAAAGTCCACCGAAACGTCATCCACGGCGGTGCGCGATGGCATCGCCGTCAGTCAGGCAGCGTGAATCCCTGTTGCCGCCAGGCCTCGTACACCGCGATCGACGCGGTGTTGGCGAGGTTCATCGATCGCCGTCCGGGCAGCATCGGCAGACGTACGCGCGCGGTCACCCGTGCGTCGTCCAGCACCGCGGGTGGCAGCCCGGTCGGCTCCGGTCCGAACATCAGCACGTCGCCCGGTTCGTACTCGATCTCGGTGTAGAGCTCCTCGCCGCGGGCAGTGAACGCGAACACCCGGGCGGGCAGCAGCGCCTCCAGGGCGGCATCGAGGTCGGCGTGCACGGTCATGACGGCGAGATCGTGATAGTCGAGTCCGGCCCGCTTGAGCTTGGCCTCGGCGAGGTCGAAGCCGAGCGGCTCGACCAGGTGCAGCTCGGCGCCGGTGACTGCGGCCAGACGGATCGCGGCACCGGTGTTGCCGGCGATCCGCGGCTCGAAGAACAGGATGCGGAACATGTCAGGCCTCCTTCCGTCGAGGTGGCTGCCAGTCCAGTACGGCATGCACGACGAGCCCGGCGACCAGCGCCCAGAATGCCGAGCCGATGCCGAACGCCGTGATCCCGGACGCGGCGACCAGGAACGTCACGACGGCCGCCTCCCGGCCCCGGCGCTGCGACACCGAACCCTCGAGGGCATCGGCCAACGTGCCCAGCAACGCCAGGCCGGCCACCGTGGCGATCACACCTGCGGGTGCCACTGCCACCAGGGCAGCCAGCGCCGCCGAGCCGATCGCCAGGAAGACGTACGTGATGCCGCCTGCCTGAGACGCGATCCACCGACGGCTGAGGTCGGGCCCCGCCGGCGGACCAGCCGAGAGCGCTGCGGCGATTGCCGACAAGTTGACCGAGTGCCCGCCCGCCGTCGCGCCGACGACCGTCGCGGTGCCGGCGGTCACGATCGAGGCGCGCCACGGCACCTCGTATCCCAGCGACTTCATGATCGCCACGCCGGGAACGTTCTGCGATGCCATCGTCACGATGTAGAGCGGCAGGGCGATGCCCACGACGGCCGCCCAGGTCACGGTGGGTGAGGTGAGCGAGACGTGGGGGAGCAGCAGCGAGGTGGCGATGCCGTTGCCGTGCCGGATCATGTCGATGCCGATGACCGCCGCTGCCACCAGGAACGCCAGCGGGACCGCCCAACGTGGCGCGACGCGTACGCCCACGAGCCAGGTCAGCACGATCGGCAGGATCGCCCACGGATTGTCGACCACGGCGCGGACCGGTGCCAGACAAAGCTCGAGCACCACACCGGCCAGCATGGCCCGCGCGATCGGCGCGGGGATGCGGGCGATCAGCCGCCCGAGAGCCGGCCACAACCCGGTGACTATGTACGCCACGCCGACCAGCAGGAACGCTCCCACCGCCGCGGACCATCCACCGTTGACGGTTCCGGTGCTGGCCAGCAGCGCGGCACCCGGCGTCGACCAGGCCAGGACGATGGGAATGCGGAACCGTCGACTCAGCCAGATGATGCCCACGGCCTGTGTCGCGCAGATCGCCACCAACCCGGACGCTGCCTGCCTCGGCGTGGCGCCGACCGCGGCGAGTCCGGTGAGCACGACCGCGAACGAGCTGGTGTAACCGACCACGGCGGCGATGATTCCGGCGCTGACCGGCTGATGGACTCCGGGGCGACTCATCGGCGACTCCGGTCGATGTCATGCCGCTCCATGTCGGATCACCCTAGACTGACCCGCTATGGCCACTCCCCAGCGCGTCCGCGTGACGCACACGTACTCATCCGATCCGGCGACCGTCTTCGAGAAGCTGTCCGAGCACGAGAACCTCGGTCCCGTCTTCGGCGCCAAGATCACTCGGGTATGCGACGGGGACACCTCCCGCAACGGCGCAGGTTCGACCCGTCGACTCAAGATCGGCCCGTTGCCGGCATTCGAGGAGACCACTACCGTCGCCGAGCCCAACACCCTGATCGAGTACAAGATCACCAAGGGTGGACCCCTCCGCGGTCACTGGGGCAAGCAGGAGCTCACGCCGACCGCCGATGGTGGCACCACGCTGGTCTACACGATCGGCTTCGACATGGGCGTGCCCGGTGCGGCCGGCCTGGTCGGCAAGGTGCTGACCAAGAACATCTCGAAGGGCCTCGGCAAGCTCACGCCGTGATCCTCAATCGTTGAGTCGCTGCCAGAGCGCGGTCGTCTCGGCCTCCACGCCTGCGGTGTGGATCTGTTGGAAGTTCCGCCCACCGCGCGCGAACGTCTGCGCGACGCCCGAGGGTATGAGCAAAGGTTCGACCGGCGTCGCGGACCATTCGCAATCCCGCACGTGCACGAGGCCGACCGGCGCACCGCGAGGATCGGTGCGAAGTGACCCGGTCAGCCGACCGACATACGTATGACCGCCGCCGTCGCGGGTCCAGACGAAGGACCCGGTCGGCGCGGCCTCGAAGCGCTCGAGTCTCCGCCCGGCGCGCTCGTCGTCAGCGGCTCCCATGCCGCACACGCCCAGCTCAAGGGCACGGCGTACGGCTGCCGCCCAGTCGATGTCGTCGCGGCGCGACCTCATCGGAGCGCGGTAGACCGCCGTCACGCCCGCTGTCTTCAGCCGTTGGCGGCGAGCTGCGAGTCTGCGGCGTCGTGCCACTGACCATCGTCGTCGAACTCACCGTCACGACGATGTCGCGGTGCCGTGTGGGTGATCGGCGTGGCCGGCTTGCGGTCGAACGGGGTGACGACATCGGGCATGATCTGCCTCCATTTCCGGGCCCCGGTCGGAGGACCGGGAGGAGGGAGTACCCCGTAGGCGCTCGTTGAACCTCATCCCTGAGTGCCGATGACAGGACTTGAACCTGCACGTCCGAAGACACAGGTTCCTAAGACCTGCGTGTCTACCAGTTCCACCACATCGGCTCGCTGCCAAGAATAGGCGAGATCCGCCCTCAGGCGCCCAACCCGAGATCCCGACGAAGCTTGGCGACGTGACCCGTCGCCTTGACGTTGTACTGCGCAAGCTCGATCTTGCCGTCGGCATCCACGACGAATGTCGAGCGGATGACGCCCTGGACGACCTTGCCGTACAACTTCTTCTCGCCGAATGCGCCCCAGGCGGTCAGGACCTCCTTGGCGGGGTCCGACAGCAGGGTGATCGTGAGACCGTCGCGCTCGCGGAACTTCGCGAGTTTCTCCGGCTTGTCGGGGGAGATGCCGAGGACGGTGAATCCCTCGGCGTTGAGGCGGTCGATCGAGTCGCTGAAGTCGCAGGCCTGCTTGGTGCAGCCGGGAGTCATCGCGGCGGGGTAGAAGTAGACGATGACCTTGCCGCCGCGCAGGTCGGAGAGGGTGACCGGTTCGCCGACGTCATTGGTCAGGGTGAAGTCGGGTGCGGTGTCACCGGGCTGCAGTCGATCGGTCATACGCACTATCCTGACGTACGTATGAAGGTGCACGGCTCGTGCCCTCCGTCCATGTTCGAGACATACGAGTTCAGCTGAGAGAGGCGCGACGTGGCGAAGAACGATGAGCTTGTCGACGAGATCGAGCAGATCCGTGACCGACTGGCCGACACCGTCGATGCCCTGATCGATCGCACCAATCCCAAGCACATCGCGCGTCGCAGTCTGGCCAATCTCAAGGACCGCTTCGTCGGGCCGGACGGATCGCCCCGGATGAGCACGATCGGACCGCTCGTCGGAGGCACTGTTGCCGTCGTCGGCGTCATCGTGGTCATCCGCCGACTCGTGCGCTGATCATGTCCCGGAGCGCGTGCCCGCGATGAGCCCGGCTCGCGACGTCCCGCTGCGACGCCTGCGGCTGCGTCGCCCCGATGAGTCGTTCGCCGACCGCCTCCAGGT
>JAWWPE010000020.1:0-10396 GCA_033850895.1 Nocardioidaceae bacterium
GACCTGCAGCAGTCGCTCGCCTACATCGACGCCGGTTACGAGTTCGTCAAGACGACCGTTGCCCGCGGCGGCACGATCCTGTTCGTCGGCACCAAGCGCCAGGCGCAGGAGCCGATCGAGGAGCAGGCCAAGCGCGTCGGTATGCCTTACGTCAACCAGCGTTGGCTCGGCGGCATGCTCACCAACTTCCAGACGATGCACCAGCGCCTTCAGCGTATGAAGGAGCTCGAGGAGATCGACTTCGACGACGTCGCGGGCTCGAACCGCACGAAGAAGGAGCTCCTCGGCATGAGCCGGGAGTACGCGAAGCTGTCGCGCACCCTCGGCGGCATCCGCGACATGGGCCGCACTCCGGCCGCCGTCTGGATCGTCGACACCAAGAAGGAGCACCTCGCGGTCGACGAGGCCAAGAAGCTCGGCATCCCGATCATCGCGATCCTCGACACCAACTGCGACCCCGACGACGTCGACTTCCCGATCCCGGGCAATGACGACGCCATCCGCTCGGTCGGCTTGCTCACCCGCGTCATCGCCGACGCGGTCGCCGAAGGCCTGATCGCCCGCGGCGGCAGCAAGACCGGCGAAGAGACGCCCGGCACCGAGCTCGGCGCCGAAGAGCCTTTGGCCGACTGGGAGCGCGAGCTGCTGGAGTCGAAGGCCGCCGAGGCCGCCGCTGCTGACGCGAGCGCCGCCGACAAGCCGTCGGATGCGCCCGACGAGATCGCCGCCGCTGCTGCGGACGCCAAGGCGGAGCCCGCTGAGGCCCCCGAGGCGCCCGTCGCCGAGGCCGCCGAGGAGCCGCTGACCGAGACGATCGGTGACAGCACCGCCGAAGCGCCGGCCAAGAAGGCCGCCGCCAAGAAGGCTCCTGCCGCCAAGAAGACCGCTGAGAAGGCTGCTGACGACAAGCCGGCCGCCAAGAAGGCGCCCGCAGCCAAGAAGGCAGCTGAGAAGGCCACCGAGGCCAAGCCGGCAGCCAAGAAGGCTCCCGCCGCGAAGAAGGCTCCTGCCAAGAAGGCCTGACCGGCCCCACCACCTGAGAAACGAGAAGAGAACCATGGCTGTCACAGCCCAAGAGGTCAAGAAGCTCCGCGACGCCACCGGCGCCGGAATGATGGACGCCAAGAAGGCGCTCACCGAGGCTGACGGCGACTTCGACAAGGCGATCGAGCTGCTCCGCATCTCCGGCGCCGCGAAGGCCGCCAAGCGTGGCGCCGAGCGCGAAGCCACCGCCGGACTCGTTGCCAACTTCGGCACCGCGATCGTCGAGCTCAACTCCGAGACCGACTTCGTCGCCAAGAACGAGCAGTTCATCGGCCTCGCCGAGGATCTCGCCGTCCTGGCCGACCAGGTCAAGCCGGCTGACGCGGCGGAGTTCGCCTCCGCCAAGCTCGACAGCGGCAAGACCGTTGCCGAGGCCGTCGCCGACCTCGCGGTCGTGATCGGTGAAAAGGTCGAGCTTGGTCGGGTGGCCAGCTTCGACGGTGAGGTTGCCACGTACATGCACCGCAAGGCCAGCGATCTGCCCCACGCGGTCGGTGTGCTCGTGGAGTATGAAGGCGGCAGCCACGACGTGGCCCGTGGAGTGGCGATGCAGATCGCTGCCATGCGCCCGCGTTACCTCACCCGCGAAGACGTGCCGGCCGAGGTCGTCGAGAAGGAGCGTGAGATCGCCGAGGCGACCGCGCGCGAGGAAGGCAAGCCCGAGCAGGCGATCGCCAAGATCACCGAGGGACGGGTCAACGGCTTCTTCAAGGACGTCGTGTTGCTCGAACAGCCTTCGGTTCAGGACAATAAGAAGACGGTCAAGGCACTCCTCGATGAGGCTGGCGTGACACTCAAGCGCTTCGCCCACATCGAGATCGGCGCCTGACCTACGCTCGACGCAGCAGGACGCGTACGACTACTGACGGAGGCCGCAACGTGACAACTGGTGAACACGTCGCCGAACCGGTCTCTGATCATCAGCTCAAACGCGTCCTGCTGAAGCTCTCCGGCGAGGTGTTCGGTGGCGGCAAGATCGGCATCGACCCGGATGTGGTCAACGGCATCGCGCACCAGATCGCCGAGGCGGTCGCCGAGGGTGTCGAGGTGGCAATCGTGGTCGGCGGCGGCAACTTCTTCCGCGGTGCCGAGCTCAGCCAACGGGGCATGGACCGCTCGCGCGCCGACTACATCGGCATGCTGGGTACGGTCATGAACTGCCTCGCCCTGCAGGACTTCTGCGAAAAGCTGGGCATCGAGACCCGGGTGCAGTCGGCGATCACGATGGGCCAGGTGGCGGAGCCGTACATCCCGCGACGGGCGATCCGGCACCTCGAGAAGGGTCGCGTCGTGATCTTCGGTGCCGGCGCCGGCATGCCGTACTTCTCGACCGACACGGTCTCCGCCCAGCGGGCACTGGAGATCGGCGCGGATGCGGTGCTGATGTCCAAGAGCGGCGTCGACGGCGTCTACTCCGCCGATCCGCGCACCGACCCGAACGCCAAGAAGTTCGACGAGATCACCTTCGACGACGCGCTTCGACTCGGCCTCAAGGTGGTGGACGCTGCCGCCTTCGCTCTGTGCATGGAGAACAAGCTGCCCATGATCGTGTTCGGCATGGAGGGCGAGGGCAACATCGCCCGCGTGCTCCGCGGTGAGAAGATCGGAACACTGGTCCACTCCGCCTAGGCGTGACCACTAGACCCTCCGGAATGGGGACAACATCGTGATTGACCAGACGCTGCGTGAAGCCGACACCAAGATGGACAAGGCTGTCGAGCACACCCGCGAGGAGTTCGCTGCGATTCGCACCGGCCGCGCCCACCCGGCGATGTTCGCCCAGATCACCGCCGAGTACTACGGCCAGCAGACCCCGCTCAATCAGCTGGCCGGCTTCCAGGTGCCCGAGCCGCGCACCGTGATCATCCAGCCCTACGACGCCGGCGCCAAGCCAGCGATCGAGAAGGCCATCCGGGAGTCCGACCTGGGCGTCAATCCCAGCGATGACGGCAAGGTCCTGCGGGTCACGCTGCCCGAGCTCACCGAGGACCGGCGCAAGGAGTACATCAAGCTGGCGAAGTCCAAGGCCGAGGAAGGCCGGGTCGCCGTACGCTCCCAGCGCCGCAACGCCAAGCAGGCCCTCGACAAGGCCGAAAAGGCCTCCGAGATCAGCAAGGACGACAACACCGGGGCAGAGAAGCGCCTCGACGGCATGACCAAGAAGCACGTGGACACGATCGACGAGCTGCTGAAGAACAAAGAAGCAGAGCTCCTTGACATCTGAGGCGCCCGCCGAGGTGCCGGCAGAGGCGGAGAAGAAGAGTCGGGCCGGCCGCAATGTGCCGGTGTCGATCGCGGTCGGCGTCGGGCTCCTGGCGGTCGTCGTTGCCTCGCTGTTCGTGGTCAAGGACATCTTCGTCGGGGTCGTCGTGATCGCGCTGGGCATCGGCCTCTACGAGCTGGCCCGTGCGTTCGCGACCGTCGGCATCCGCATCCCGTTGCTGCCGGTGCTGACCGGCGGCACGATCATGCTGGTCGGCGGCTTCTACGGCGGCATGGAGACTGCTTCGATCGCGATGGCGCTGACCGTGATCGGCACATTGGTCTGGCGGCTGGCCGAGGGCGCCGAGGGCTTCGTCCGTGACACCAGCGCCGGAATCTTCGCGCTGTCCTATCTGTTCCTGATGGGCGTCTTCGTGATGCTGATGCTGCTCGAGGACGACGGGGCTTGGCGCGTCGTCGCGTTCATCGTGGCCACGATCGCCTCCGACATCGGCGGATTCGTCGCAGGCGTGCTGTTCGGCAAGCATCCGATGGCCCCGACGATCAGCCCCAAGAAGTCCTGGGAAGGATTCACCGGATCGCTGGTCGTGGGCGTCGCCGCGGGCATCGGTACGGTCGTCTACGCCCTCGATGGTCACTGGTGGGCCGGCGTCGTCCTCGGCATCGCCGGGGTCGTCTTCGCCACGCTGGGCGATCTGTCGGAGTCGCTGATCAAGCGCGATCTCGGGATCAAGGACATGGGAGACCTGCTGCCCGGTCACGGCGGCATCATGGATCGGCTCGACTCGCTCATTGCCGTGGCGCCGATCGCCTGGTTGATCCTGCACACCTTGGTCAAAGTCAGCTGAGGTCTCGCCCGTGCCCCTGACCGACGGCGATCACATCCGTTCCCTCCTCGGGACCTACTGCCGTCTGATCGACGCCGGCGACTTCAGCGGGCTCGGAGCGTTGATGGCCGACGCGGTCCTGATGATCGACGACGGCACGGTCATCGCCACCGGGGCGGACGAGGTCGCGGCGCTCTACCGCGCGATCGTCAGACTGCACGACGATGGCACCCCCGGCACGCAGCACGTCGTCGCCAACACGGTCCTCGAGGAGATCGACGGTGGAGCGATCCGGGCGCGGTCTGCATACGTGGTCTTCCAAGCGGTGCCCGACGTCCCGCTCCAACCGGTGGTCACCGGCTCGTACGTTGACACGTTCGTCGTGGGTCCGGGCGGCGGGTGGCGTTTTGCCGAACGACGATTCTCCATCGGCCGGTCAGGCGACCTGTCGCACCATCTGTCCTCAGGAGTCACCCAATGACCGAGTCCACCGCACGCGTCGTCGTGATCACCGGGGCCGCCTCCGGCATCGGGTACGCAACCGCAGAGCTCTTCCGCGACGAAGGGGCGATTGTGTTCGGCCTCGACATCGCACCGACCGTCCCAGACGGAGTGACCTACGTCGAGTGCGACGTCGCTGATCGCGCTTCCGTCGACGCCGCGATCGAGGTGTGCACTCAGCGCGGGCGGATCGATGTGCTCGCCAACGTGGCCGGCATCGTGCAGTTCGGCCGGTTCGAGCTGATCGACGACGACGTGTGGGACCGGGTGCACGCCATCGACCTCAAGGGCCCGTTCATGTTGATGCAGGCCGCCCTCCCGCACCTCAAGGCCTGCAAGGGCAACATCGTCAACATCTCTTCAGTCGCGGGCAATGCCGCGCAGCCGTACTCCTTGGCCTATTCGGCGGCAAAGGGCGGCCTGACGATGATGACGAAGGCGTTGGCGCTCGAGCTCGCGCCGACCGGCGTCAGGGTCAACGCGATCTGCCCGGGCACCGTGGCCACGCCGTTGGTGGACGCTGTCGCTGCCAGCTTCCCCTCAGACCTCGACCCCCGCGTGGCTGATCGGCTCATGGGCTATCTGCCTGGTCCAGCCATCACTCCGGCCGAACTCGGCTCCGCGGTCGTCTACCTCGCCTCGCCGGCCGCGCGGATGATCACTGGCGCCGTCCTCGCCTTCGACGGCGGCATGAGTTGAGCTCACCGTGACCGCATTGCGCGACTACTCCGCCGCGGTCACCCAACCGACCCTGACCAGTGAGCTGAGCAGGTACGACGAGGTGGTCGCGCCTGACGGCAGCCTGCGTGCGGCGTGGAAGGGACTCGCCGAGAGCGCGATCCGGCTGACCGACGCCGATCTGGTTCGGATCGGCGGCGACATCGAGCGTTTCCTCGCCGACGACGGCGTCATCTACACCCCGCCCGACGAGTCGTCCGGACCGTGGCGGCTCGACCCGCTCCCGCTCGTCCTCGACGCGGCCGAGTGGTCGACCCTCGAGATCGGGCTCGCCCAACGCACTGAGCTGCTCAACGCGATCCTGGTCGACCTCTACGGACCGCAGACACTGTTGTCGTCCGGCGTGCTGCCCGCCTCGGTGGTGTTCGGTCACCAAGGTTTCCTGCGTGTGGCAGCGCGGGCGTCGGCTTCGGACGAATGGCCGTTGCTGCTGGCCGCCGCGGATCTCGGCCGCAACGCCGCGGGGGAGTGGCAGGTCATCGCCGATCGCGCGCAGGCGCCGTCCGGCATCGGCTTCGCCATGGAGAATCGCCGAGTCATCTCGCGGGTCATGCCTGAGCTCTACCGGCAAGCCGGAATCCACCGGATGGCGCCGTTCTTCCAGGCCCTGCGGTCCACCCTCATGGAGGCCGCTCCGACAGACCGGCCCGATCCGCGGGTCGTCGTTCTCTCACCAGGCACCCACTCGGAGACCGCGTACGACCAGGCGTTCGTCGCGTCGAGTCTCGGGTTCCCGCTCGTCGAGGGCAGCGACCTGGTCATGCGCGAAGGCGCGGTCTGGATGCGGGTGTTCGGCCGGCTCGAGCGCGTCGACGTGATCCTGCGCCGGGTTGATGCCGCGTGGAGCGATGCGCTCGAGCTCCGCAAGAACTCCCAGCTCGGCGTCGCGGGACTCTCCGAGGCGGTGCGGCGCGGCTCGGTCCGTGTCGTCAACGGCCTGGGCGCCGGCGTGCTGGAGAATCCCGGGCTGCTGCCGTTCATGTCCGCGATGTGCGAGACGCTCCTGGACGAACCGCTGCGGCTCCCGTCGGTGCAGACCTCGTGGTGTGGTGACCCGCGTTCACTGGCGTACGTCGAGGACAACCTCACCGACCTGGTGATCCGCGCGATCGACAATCCGGTCGAGCTCGACCAGCTGTCCGCCGGCGAGCTGCGGGCCATGATCCGCGCTGAGCCGCATCGCTTCGTCGGTCAGGAGCCGCTGACCCTCTCGCAGGCGCCCACGCTGGGCTCTCACGGCATACGTTCGCAAGCTCTGTCGTTGCGCACGTTCACGCTGCGCTACGGATCGACCTATCGCCCGTTGATCGGCGGCCTGGCCGATGTGTTCGAGGAGGGCCAGGCGACGTCCAGCAAGGATGTGTGGGTGCTCAAGGAGCGCCCGGAGGACCCCGACCAGGGCTTGACCGACGTGCTGTCGATGACGAACGTACGAGCCCCCGCCGCGATGGTGCCGCGCGTGCTGGAGGACATGTTCTGGTTCGGGCGCTACGCGGAGCGCGCCGAGGACATGTTGCGCCTCGTCCTGGCTGCACATGCAAGCGCCGAAGATTTCCGCACCCGTCCGCACACCGCGGGCGGCGCGAGCCTCGCGGTGCTGATGCGCGCGATCGCCAGACTGAGCGGCACCCCGTTTGCTGCCGATCAGCTCGATGAGGACTTCCGATCCCTGCTGCTCGACCCGCACCGACCCGGCTCGGTGGCGCACTCGCTGAGTGCACTGCGCGATGCCGCACTGAGTGTCCGCGATCAGCTGTCGCCCGACACCTGGCAGGCGTTCAGCTCGACCGACCGGGCTGCCGCGGCGCTCCGGATGTACGCGTACAGCCACCAGGTGTCAGAGAGCGCCGGCCGGATGCTGACCGGTGTGCTCTCGCTGCAGGGCGTGACCGCAAACATGATCCGCGACCCCGGATGGCGGATGATCGGTGCCGGCCGTTCGGTCGAGCGCGGGCTGCAGCTGTGCCACCTGCTGCGGGCCACCACGACCGTCCGCCGCGGAATCGACGTCGATCGCGACCTGCACAACTCCGTGCTGGCGGCGGCCGAGAGTGCGGTGACGCATCGGCGGCGCTATCGCGGATACGTACGTCTGCCCGGCATCCTCGAGCTGTTGCTGCTCGACGCCGACAACCCGCGATCCCTGGCCTTCGGCGTCGCCGAGCTGCGCGAGCACCTGGCGGCAATGCCCGACTCCACCGGCTCGACCCGCCCCGAGCGGTTGCTCGACGACCTGGCCGATGAGCTCGAACGCGTCGACATCGCTGCTCTGGCCGCGGTCGAGGGAGAGGGCCGGCCCAACCTCGAGCGATTCCTCGACAACTACATCAGTCAGCTCACCCGCCTGGCCGACTCGATCGGCGACCTGCACTTCGCGGCCGCACCCGTGCCACGTTCCTTCGGCTTTGCCCCGGCGGTGGTGGCATGAGTCAGCGCTATCGGGTCTCACACCGCACGACCTACACCTACGACGAGGACGTCAACGACAGTCTCGGCATCGCCTATCTGGTGCCGCGTGATCTGGCCTGGCAGCGGGTGATCGAGCACGATCTCGTCATCGACCCGTCGGCATCCGATCACACTGTTGACCTCGATTACTACGCCAACACGGCGACGTACTTCCAGGTCACGACTTCGCACCGCGAGCTCGACATCGTCGCCACCTGCCTGGTCGAGGTCGACACTCCGACGTACGACCAGGCAGGACTGGCCGTGCCGTGGGAGACCGCTGTCCCGGGCGGCCGGCCGGACGTGGTCGACGCGTGGAGAGCCCAGGATTTCGCGCTTGCCTCACCGCTGGCCGACCACACCGCCGAGGCCGAGGCGTATGCCGCAGAGTCGTTGACCCCGGGCCGTGAGCTCGGGGAAGCGGTCACCGACCTGATGCATCGCGTCAACGCCGACTTTTCCTACGACAAGACCGCCACCACCGTGACGAGCACGATCGACGACATCTTCGACCAGCGCGCCGGGGTGTGCCAGGACTTCGCACATCTCATGCTGGCCTGCCTGCGAAGTCACGGCTTGGCCGCGCGTTACGTCAGCGGCTACCTAGCCACCACCCCAGCACCCGGCAAGGAACGCGTTGTGGGCGCGGACGCCACGCATGCCTGGCTCGCGGTCTGGATGCCTGACGGCGGATGGCTGGCGGTCGACCCGACGAACGACCACTGGGTCGATGACCGCTATGTGACCGTCGCGTGGGGCCGCGACTACGGCGACGTGCCTCCGGTGAAGGGGGTCATCTTCACCGAGGCGAAGAAGTCGGCGCTCAAGGTCGAGGTCGACGTGGCGCCGAGCCCCTGACCTGCGGATTCGTCGATCCCTGAAAGACTTGCCCGGTGAAAGCGTTTTCCTGTCGCGTGTGCGCCAACACCCTGTACTTCGGCAACTCCAGCTGCGTCTCGTGTGGCACTCGCCTGGGCTTCTCCCGCGAGGAGAAGGCCATCGTCCCTGTCGATGAGCACGGCCAGTACGTCGACTCGCAGGGCCGGGTCTGGCACGTGTGCGCCAACAACGCCTTGTCCGGATGCACGTGGCTGTCCGACGCCCCCGGTGGTCGGTGCTTCAGCTGTGAGCTCACCCGCACGCGGCCGCCCGACGACGACGTCAAGGGCTTGTCGGAGTACCCCGTCGCCGAGAGCGCCAAGCGGCGGCTCATCGTGGAACTCGACGACCTCGACTTCCCGATCCGCACCCGCCGAGATGACCCGGACTCCGGCCTCGCCTTCGACCTGCTGTCCAGCGTGGACGGGAAGGTGACGATCGGGCACGCCAACGGTGTCATCACGCTCGACCTGGCGGAGAGCAACGACGTCCATCGCGAACGGTTGCGAGTCTCGATGGACGAGCCCTACCGCACGATGCTCGGCCACTTCCGCCACGAGATCGGTCACTTCTACTGGCAGCAGCTCGTCTTCGGCGACGACGATCTCGTCGCTGAGTTTCGTGAGCTGTTCGGCGATGAGCGGGAGAGCTATTCCGATGCGATGGAGAGGCACTACAGCCAAGGCGCCCCGGCGGAATGGCAGCAGCGATTCATCAGCCAGTACGCCACGATGCATCCGTGGGAGGACTTCGCGGAGACCTTCGCCCACTACCTGCACATCTGTGACACCGTCGAGACCGCGTCGTCATACGGCTTGGCGACGGTTGCCTCGCCGAAACAGTTCTCGTCCTTCCGCGACCTCGTGACGGGGGTGTGGGTGCCGCTGAGCATCGCCCTCAACCAGATCAACCGCAGCATGGGCAAGGAACCGCTCTACCCGTTCGTCATCCCACGGCCGGTCCTCGACAAGCTCGAGTTCGTCGCCCGGCTCCCGCGCGGCTGACGCGTCCGGCCCTGGGGCAGCACGGTTGTCAGGGGCTGGCAACGGAGAACGGCCCATTGAGCTCGGTCGTGTTCAATGCGGTCCGCGGCAACAGGGAAGTGTCGTTCGCGCTTTCCTAGGTCGGCCGGGAGCGTCGGGCCGGCAACGGCTTGAGGTCTGGCTCCGTCCAGCGTTCTCGGGCCGCGGGGGAGGCGAGGGTGCGGGAGCTGTAGAAACGGGTCAGGAGGCGCTTGTCCAGCAGACCCGGGTTGCGCCCGATCAACTGCTCGAACGACTCACCTGGCGCCTCGCGCATGTGATGAGCGGTCAGCTCCACCCAAGCCCTGCTCACGGTCGCGTTGTACTTCTGCGGTGCGCCGGCGTATCTCGCGGTCCGCTGGATGCCCTCACTGATCAGCTCGACCGCTTCGGCAGTGCCACACCGTTGAATCGCGAGCCAGGTCAGCAGTACGTGCTCGCGGTGGCCGAACCGCTCGGCCGTCGCCATCACCTCGTTCATCAGCTCGTCGAAGGCGTCGATGCTCCCGCTCATGTCGCCGCCAACGCGGACAGGACCTGGCGAGCCTGCCGCCGGGCGACTGGAGAAAGTCCGGTCAGGGCGCGTTCCTCCAGGTCTGCGAATGCGTGTTGTATCTCCCGGGAGCTCTTCGCGCCAGCGTCTGACAGGGAGATCTGCACCGCCCGCCGATCACCGGGCACCGGCTCGCGGACGATGTGTCCCTTCTGCTCCAG
>JAWWPE010000035.1:0-6539 GCA_033850895.1 Nocardioidaceae bacterium
CCGAGATGCCGGAGGCCCGCAGCCGCTCCAGCACGGTGGGATGCGGTTGCCAGAGGAGCGGGTCGACCGGTTGGTCCCACTTGAGCGCGTTGAATCGCTGGCCGGTCTCCGGGACCCGCGAGGTGTAACCGACCATCCCGTGCTCCCCCGCGGACAGACCGGTTCCGAGCGAAGTCAGGCTGGTGACGGTGGTGGACGGCACGCCGCACACCACGTCCGGAACTCCTGTCAGCGATGACAGGAAGGGCGCGGCGTCGGCGTTCTCCTCCAGCAGTGTCTGGCCGAGTCCGTCGACCAGGAGCACGACATATCGCGCCGCTTCCGGAAGTGACAGCGGGTTGCCGAATCCTGGTGCACCGAGGGCCGCGGCCACCGACGGCATGACCCGGTCGATCGTGTGCCGGCCAGCGAGTCCTGGCGGCACCCGGTCGGGTCCGGTCATCCGTGCCGACCGGCTGGCGTGCCGGCAGCCGTCGCGGCCGAGAGCGTACGCGCGAACGTCAGCAGGTGCTCGACCGCTGAGCCGCCGTCGGCGGTCGCACTGAGCCGGAGCGAGAAGTCGTCCCCGGTGATGGATCCGGAGTAGCCGTGGTCGGCATCGCATTCAGGATCGGTGCAGCGTGCCGGCTCGAGCTCGACTCGCGAGACGACGCCCCAGCCGATCGTGAGGACGGCCTCCTCCAGCTGCTTGGAGGCCGACGTGACCATGCGAGTGACGACGACCGAGCGCACATTGCTGATCGACACGGCTTCTGATGTCGTCGACGTGTAGGGCTTGGGAAGCAGATCGTCGCCGGGATGCTCGTCGGTGTGCACGAGGACGAGCCGGGTCGGCGTCAACGCGAGCACGGTCATGTGCCGACGGATCTCGTCGTGCTCGAATGTCGGCTCGTGGTGCAGGACGTATGCCTCAACGGCTTCCCCCGCCAGCGCATCACGCAGTCCCTCGGCGACGATCTCGGGGTAGTAGCCGCTGCGAGAGACCTCGTCGAACAGCTCGTCCATGTGGTCGCTCGTCATCACGCCAGCGTATCCCCCGGCGCCACCTGCTGGCTGAGCCGCCGGACGTACCACTCTCCCCGCCGATCGGCGGAGGGTACGACCTTGGCGCGGGCACTCAGCGCGGTGAAACCCTTGGCGTGGACCGAGACGGGCTCGAGGTCGAGCTCGGCGATCTCGGGCAGGTCGTCCTTCATGGCCGCAAGTCGCACGATGATGTCCTGCAAGGCGTCGACGTCAACCGATTCGGAGCCGCGGTAGCCGTACAGCAGGGGTGCTGAGCGCAGATTGCGGATCATCGCCTCGGCGTCGAGATCGGTCAGCGGCGGGATGCCGTATGACCGGTCGCCCAGCAGCTCGCTCGGGGCACCGGCCAGACCGAACGAGACCAGCGGCCCGAACAACGGGTCCTCGATGACCCCGAAGGACACCTGGATGCCGTCCGGGGCAGCGCGCTGGACGAAGAAGTGGGTGTCCTTGCGCATGCCGGTCCAGGAGGTGAGGTCGTCCCACGCGGCCGCCATGTCGTCGGCGTTGTGGATGCCTCGCCAGATGTGCGCCAGATCGGGACGTGTGCGGAGGTGCTCGCTTCCGGCCTTGAGGATCGCGTCCCAGCCGAGCGTCTCGCCCGCAGCGATCGCCTCCTCCTTGGTGTGCACGTTGATCCACGTCCAGAGATCGATGCCATAGCAGTCGAGCAGGGCGTGCACCTGCTCGGTCGACAGCACGGCACCTCGCGGTGCGGAGTCGAGCACTTGACGTACGAGCGCGCGGGCGTCGCCGGTGCGGTGGTCGAGCGCGATGCGGAACTCACCGTGATCACGTGCAGCCCACTCCGCATAGTTGACGACCCGGGCGAGCGCGCGCACGGCCGACTCCGGAGCCGCGAACGACGGCACGGACCCACGGCCGGCCGAACCGCCGAGGAGATCTGGCACCCGCAACAGCACGGGCACGCCCTCGCTGCCGAGGAATGTGGACACGATGGGCTTGTCGGACTGCTCACCGACCGCCGCCAGGACATTGGCGACTTCCTCGCCCGTGGTGTTGAGAGGAGGTATGTAGACCGCGACGAGCGCGTCGACGTCGGGGCTGGCGAGGGCCGACTCGATCGCCACCTCGAAGTCGTCGGCATTGGCGTCGGCTCCCAGTGACACCGGCTCAGCAACCTGCAGGCCGGCCGCCGCAGCCGCGTCCGCGACGATCAGCGCCACGGCGTCGGAGTTGCCCACGACAGCAACGCGATTGCCCCGCGGCAGCGGCTGGTGGGCCAGCAGCTGTGCGACGTCGAACATCTCGTCGAGGGTGTCGACCTGGATCACGCCGGCCTGGCGGAACATCGCATCGACCGCCGACTGGGGCGCCGAGCTGCGCTTGACCGCGTGGCCCACCGGCACACCCTGGGTCGAGCGGCCGGACTTCACCGCGACGATCGGCTTGGTGCGCGACACCCTGCGGGCAATGCGCGAGAACTTGCGGGGATTACCGATCGACTCGAGGTACAACAGGATCACCTCGGTCGCATCGTCCTCCTGCCAGTACTGCAGCAGGTCGTTGCCGGACACGTCCGCCCGGTTGCCGGCGGACACGAACGTCGAGAGCCCGAGACCGCGTCGTGACACCGACTCGAGGATCGCGGTGCCGAGTGCACCGGACTGGCAGAAGAACCCGACGCGTCCTTGCGGCGGCATCGACGGCGACAGCGACGCATTGAGTTGCAGATCGGGCGAGGTGTTGATGAAGCCCAGGCAGTTGGGCCCGATCAGCCGCAGACCGTACGAACGGCTGAGTCCGAGCAGCGCCCGCTGTCGCTGGCGACCTTCCGGCCCTTCCTCGGCGAAGCCCGCCGAGATCACCACCAAACCGTGCACACCCTTGGCCGCACAGTCGAGAACCACGTCGTTGACCGACTCGGCGGGCACCGCGACGATCGCGACGTCCACGTCCCCGGGAATGTCCTGCACCGTCTTGTAGGCAGGCAATCCCGACACCGCCTCGGCCTGGGAGTTGACCGCATAGACGCTGCCGCTGAAGTCGCCGAGCACCAGGTTGCGGACCATGGCCTGACCGATGGAGTCCTGCCGACGACTCGCGCCGACGACCGCGATGCTGCGTGCCCTGAAGATGCGGGCGATCGAGGCGGCCTCGGCCCGTTGTTCGCGGGCCCGCATCACTCCGATGGCCGAATCGGTCGGCTCGATCTCGAACGCGAGCCGTTGCACGCCGCCTTCGAGCATGCCGTCGACGTGATAGCCCATTTCGCGGAAGATCTGCTGCATACGCGAATTCGACGGCAGGACATCAGCGATGAAGCGACGGATGCCCCGCTCCCGACCGGCCTGCGCCAGGTGCTCGAGCAGCAGCTGTCCGACGCCACGACCCTGGTGAGCGTCCTCCACCAGGAAGGCCACCTCGGCCTCGTCGTCGGCGACGGCGTCGTAGCGGCCGACCGCGATGATCGTCGAGTGCACGAGCACGACGAAAGCCACCCGCCGGTCGTGGTCGACCGTGGTGAACCGCGCGACATCCTTGTCAGACAGGGTCGGATACGGTGCGAAGAACCGGAAGTACTTCGACTCGTTCGACACCCGCGAGTAGAACTCCACGAAGTCGGCGGCGTCGCTCTCCAGAATGGGCCGGAGCTGGGCCACCCGACCGTCCTTGAGCAGGACATCGGCCTCCCAATGGGCGACGGGGTGCACCGGCGTGGTCACGGGGCAAACCTATCTGGTGCGCCCTCGGCGTGGCAGGAGAGTCCACGGTCCAGAGCGGGGGAAAATAGCGGTTCACCACCCGAATTCTTGAAGAGGATGCATGGCACGGAGCGGCAAGCAGGCACCAGAAGAGGACTTCGACGAGCACATCGTCGACACCGACGTCGGCGACGAGATGCGCGCGAGCTATCTCGAGTACGCCTACTCGGTGATCTATTCGCGCGCGCTGCCCGATGCGCGCGACGGTCTCAAGCCCGTACAAAGGCGCATCCTCTACACGATGGACGATCTCAACCTCAGGTCCGACCGCGGTCACGTCAAGAGCGCCCGCGTCGTCGGTGAGGTCATGGGTCGCCTGCATCCGCACGGCGACGGCGCGATCTATGACGCCCTCGTACGCCTGATCCAGCACTGGTCGCTTCGCCTCCCCCTCGCCGACGGACACGGAAACTTCGGCTCGCCGGACGATCCCCCGGCGGCGATGCGCTACACCGAAGTGCGTATGCACGCGGCCGCCGAGGCCTTGACGGCGTCGATCAACGAGGACACCGTCGACTTCAAGCCCAACTACGACGGTCGTGAGACCGAGCCGTCGGTGTTGCCTGCCGCGCTGCCCAACCTGCTGGTCAACGGCGCCAGCGGCATCGCGGTCGGCATGGCCACCAACATCGCGCCGCACAACCTGATCGAGGTCGTCCAGGCGCTTCGGCACCTGATCGGCAATCCCGCGGCAACGCTCGACGACCTGATGCGGTTCATCCCCGGTCCCGACCTGCCCACCGGCGGCAAGATCGTCGGCCTCGACGGTGTGCGCGATGCCTACGCCACCGGCAACGGCTCGTTCCGCATGCGTGCGACCGCCCGCGTCGAGTCCGTGACGGCTCGCCGCAAGGGCATCGTCGTCACCGAGCTGCCCTACAACGTCGGGCCCGAGAAGGTCATCGAGGCGATCAAGAAGCTCGTGCAGGCCAAGAAGCTGCAGGGCATCTCCGACATCAAGAACCTCACCGACCGGCACAAGGGCCTCAACCTGGTGATCGAGGTCAAGAACGGCTTCATCCCCGAGTCCATCCTCGAGCAGCTCTACCGCTCGACCCCGATGGAGACGTCATTCGCCATCAACGCCGTAGCACTCGTCGAGGGCCAGCCGCGCACGCTGGGGCTCAAGGAAATGCTCGAGGTCTACCTCAAGCACCGCCTCGAGGTGGTGCTGCGCCGCACCCAGTTCCGCCGCAACAAGGCCGCCGACCGGCTGCACCTGCAGGAAGGGTTGATGTTGGCGCTGGTCGACATCGACGAGGTCATCCAGCTGATCCGCACGAGTGAGAACCGCACGGAGGCCAAGGAACGGTTGATGACCGTCTTCGACCTGTCGGATGTCCAGGCGACATACATCCTCGATCTCACCCTCGGCCGGCTCACGAAGTACGACCGGATCGAGGTCGAGAAGGAGATCGCCGAGCTGCGCCGCCTGATCGAGGAGCTCGATGCGATCCTCGCCGACGACCAGCTCCTGAGGAAGGTGGTCGGCGACGAGCTGACCGAGATGGCCCAGCAATTCGGCACGCCTCGTCGTACGGTCCTGCTCGAATCCGCCGGGCAGACCGTCAGCGCCGCGTCCCCGCTCGAGGTCACCGACGACCCGTGCTGGGCGCTGCTGTCGGCGACCGGGCTGATGGCGCGCACCTCCGACGAGTCACCACTCGGTCCGGTCGAAGGACGCGTCAAGCACGACACGATCGTGTCGGCCGTACTCACCACCGCACGGGGCGAGATCGGGGTCATCATGGCCGACGGTCGCGTGCAACGCGTCTCCGTGCTCGACCTCCCTGCACTGCCGCCGACCGCGCAGTCGCCCAACCTGCAGGGCGGCGTGCCGATCCGCGAGATTCCCGGACTCGAGGGGCAGGCGCTGGCCCTCACACGGCTCGACAGCTCCGGCGTCGGGCTTGCGCTCGGCAGCCGTACCGGCATCGTCAAGCGGGTCAAGCCGGAGCTGCTCGCGCGCGACTCATGGGACCTCATCACTCTGGCCGACGGCGATGTCCTGGTGGGCGCCGTCGAGCTCGCCACCGGTGACGAGGAGCTCGCATTCGTGACCTCTGACGCCCAGCTCCTGCACTTCTCCGCCTCGGTCGTACGCCCGCAGGGCCGCGCCGGCGGCGGCGTTGCCGGCATCAAGCTGGCGCCCGGGGCACGCGCCGTCTCGTTCGGTGCGGTGTCCGACATCGCGTCCGCGCACGTCGTGACGATCGCCGGCTCGGGCGAGGCATTGCCGGGCACCCAGAACGGTGCCGTCAAGGTCAGCCCGCTGTCGATCTATCCGCCGAAGGGTCGGGCGACCGGCGGCGTGCGTTGCCATCGCCTGCTCAAGGGCGAGGACACCCTGTTGCTCGCCTGGGTCGGTGACGGTGCCCCGATGGCCTGCGCGACCAGTGGCTCCCCCGTCGATCTGCCGGCGCCCAGCGACCGCCGCGATGGTTCCGGCACCCCAGCAGCACAACCCATCCTTGCCGTTTCGGGCCCGGCCGCAGAGCTGCCCGGAGTCACCGGCGACGCCGAGGACCAGCCCACGACCATGCAAGACTGACCACGTGCGCACCCGACCCCTGATTCCCGTGCTGATCGCCGCTGCTCTCGTGCTCGGGGGTTGCTCCGGATCCTCCGGCGAGAAGGTTGATCCCAGCAAGCTGGCGGCGCGGCTCGCCACCGCGAAGAAGACCCTTGACGGCGCCGAGACGATCAACATCTCGCTGGCCACCGGCAAGCTGCCTTCCGGTGTCACGGGTCTGTTGTCGGCCAAGGGGATCGGCAACCACACCCCCG
>JAWWPE010000047.1:0-5337 GCA_033850895.1 Nocardioidaceae bacterium
TGTGGCCGTGACCGTGGTGGCCGGACTGGCCACGGCCGGCACCGTCGCGGTGGTCGCCACATCCCATGACAGCCCGGCGGCTCAGTAGCCCTCGATCAGCCGGGTCACCCCGGGAGCCGGGCCAACCACGAAACCCAGCGCCACGACTCGAGCCCCGGCGCCGACCCCAACCCCGACGCCCACTCCAACCCCAAGTCCGAGTCCCACCCCGACGCCGACTCCGACTGTCGCGCCAGTCGCACCGGCCCTGCCGCACCAGACAGAGAGCACGCCGAGCAAGCCTTCACCGCCCTCGCCCCCAGTGATCCCGCCACCCGCGCCGACGGACTACGGGATCACCGCCCTCAACATCACGAATGACGACGCGTTCCTCCAGCGGCGATACACGATCTCGATCGGCGCGACCACCGACGGCCGAGCCGTCGCCCACCCGGTCACCGTGCAGATCGCATTCCGTCGGCCCGTCGTGTTCCGCGGCGTCGTTAGCTCGGGCTGGGACTGCGGCACCGCGACCCGCAACGTACGCCTGACGACCCTGACCTGCACCCAGACGCTTGCCGCCGGCCAGGGGACGACGTTCATCGCCAAGGCCCGCAGCCTGTTCCAGCGCGGAGTGGTGACCGTGTCCGCGGCCGGCGATCCCAACCCCGCGAACGACTCACGGTCGTTCTTCGCGGGGCTCTGGCTACCGCTCTGACCAGCGCGGGACGGTCTCTCTGAACTTGCCCGCTCACCCGCATCGGGTATGAATGGAGCATGACTCTCCTGCGCACTGTGGCTCGACCCATGCTCGCGTCGATGTTCGTCTACGGCGGCGCGATGGCCTTGAAGTCCCCCGGCCCTCGCGCGGCGAAGGCGCAGCCCGTCGCAGACCTGATCAAGAAGGTGGCCCCCGAGCTCCCGGTCAACGGGTCCAACCTCACCCGGCTCAGCGGCGGGGTGCAGGTCGTTGCCGGCACTGCACTCGCCACCGGCCACTTTCCGCGACTCGCGGCCCTGGTTCTTGCCTCCACGCTGCCGCCGACGACTGTCGTCGGTCATGCCTATTGGAACGAGACCGACCCAGCCGCCAAGGCCAACCAACGCATCCACTTCTTCAAGAACCTCTCGATGACCGGCGGACTCCTGATGGCCACCCTCGACCCGGACCCGCACAAGAAGTTCATCGGCCGACGCGCCAAGGACAAGGTCACCGAGGCGGCTTCGTCCGTCGCGGACCAGATCGACCACCTGCGCAGCTGACCAAGCGGCGCATCGGCTGCCGATAGGCTGGCCGCGATGAACGCCCCCCTTCCGTGGCTCGCGCCGCACCGCGATGCGCCCTTCGTGGGTGACGTCCTCGTGCCCGGTTCCAAGTCGCTCACCAACCGGGTGCTGATCCTGGCCGCTCTGGGGGACGGTCCGTCGGTGATCACCCGCCCCCTCGGCTCGCGCGACACCACCTTGATGTCGGCAGCGCTGACCGCGCTCGGGGCGACGATCGATCGCGACGGCGTCGTATGGACGGTCACGCCTGCGAGCCTCGACCTCACTGAGCCGGTGAACATCGACACCGGCCTGGCCGGCACGGTCATGCGATTCGTACCCGCGGTGGCGGCGCTCACCTCCGCTGCCGTGACGTTCGACGGCGACGAGCATGCCCGCAAGCGACCGATGTCCACCACGATCGTGGCGCTGCGACAGCTCGGTGTCACCGTCGACGACGAGGGCCGTGGCTCGCTGCCGTTCGTCGTGCACGGCTCCGGTCGAGTCGCGGGCGGGCCGATAGAAGTCGACGCCTCGGCATCCAGCCAGTTCGTCTCGGCCCTGTTGCTGGTCGGCGCCCGGTTCGAGAAGGGGCTCGACCTGCGACACGTCGGCTCCGCCCTGCCCTCGATGCCGCACATCGACATGACGGTTGCCGAGCTGCGTCGGCGTGGGGTCCGCATCGACACCGATGAGCCCGATCGCTGGCTCGTACATCCCGGACCGATCTCCGCACTCGACGTCGAGATCGAGCCTGACCTCTCCAACGCCGGCGTCTTCATCGCCTCCGCGCTGGTCACCGGTGGCAGTGTGCGCATCCGCAACTGGCCGCGATCCACCGACCAGGCCGGCGATGCCTGGCGCGACATCGTCCCCGCGTTCGGCGGCACCGTCGAGCAGGATGGCGCTGATCTCGTGTTCGCCGCGGGACCGACCCTCACCGGCGTCGACCTCGACCTGCACGACGTCGGTGAGCTGACGCCGGTCATCGCGGCGATCGCGGCACTCGCCGAGGGCCCGTCTCGACTCACCGGCGTCGCCCACCTGCGGGGCCACGAGACCGACCGGCTCAAGGCACTGGTCACCGAGATCAACCGTCTCGGTGGCGATGCCGACGAGCTCGAGGACGGCATCGCCATCCGCCCACGCCCCCTGCACGGCGAGACCTTTCGGACCTACGACGACCACCGGATGGCGCACGCCGCCGTGGTCCTCGGCCTCCGGGTTCCCGACCTGTTCGTCGAGAACGTCGTCACGACGGTCAAGACCTATCCCAACTTCGCACCGGTCTGGGAACGGCTGATGACATGAGGCTTGCACCATGAGGGAGCAGGACGACGAACACACCAAGTTCGAGCGGCCGCGACGGCACACCAAGCCACGCACCAAGGACCGGCCCAACTACGAGGATGCCGCCGTGGCCCGGGTCGTCACGATCGATCGCGGGCGCTACACCGTGACCCTCGACGGCAGCACGCTGACGGCGATGAAGTCCCGCAACCTCGGTCGCAAGGGTGTCGTCGTGGGTGACAAGGCCCGTGTCGTCGGCGATCTCAGCGGCGACGACGGATCGCTGGCACGCATCGTCGAGGTGCTGCCGCGTCGCACCGTGCTCCGACGCTCCGCCGACGATGACGATCCGATCGAGCGCATCATTGTCGCCAATGCCGATCAGCTCGTCATCGTCGCAGCGCTGGCCGATCCCCCGGCCCGCCCAGGACTGATCGACCGCTGCCTCGTCGCCGCCTATGACGCGGGGATGGAACCGCTGGTCTGCCTCACCAAGGCCGATCTCGGCTCGCCCGACGAGCTCCTCGCCCTGCTCGAACCGCTCGACGTACGCGTCGTCGTCACCCAGCGCGAGGGCGACCTCGACGCCGTACGCGATGTGCTCCGTGACCGCACCAGCGTGCTGGTGGGTCACAGCGGCGTGGGCAAGTCGACCCTGGTCAACGCGCTCGTGCCGGATGCCCATCGCTCGGTCAGCTATGTCAACGCCGTGACGGGGCGCGGACGTCATACGTCCACCTCCGCGATCAGCCTCGAGCTGCCGTTCGGCGGATGGATCATCGACACCCCGGGCATCCGCTCGTTCGGGCTCGCGCATGTCGAGGTCGACAACCTGATCAAGGCGTTCCCCGATCTGCAGGAGGCCGCCCGCGACTGTCCCCGAGGCTGCCTGCACTCCGCGACCGAGCCGGAGTGCGCGCTCGACACCGCGGTCGCGGATGGGACGATTCCGGCCCAACGGGTCGAGTCGTTCCGCCGCATCCTGGCCAGCATGAGCCAGAAGGACGACTACTGACCGGCGGCCCGCCACTGGTGCGCCGTTCGGCGGATTTCGCCGTCCACGCCGTACTCTGAGGGTCATGGCTCACTCGTACAACGACGACCTGCGCCTCGCTCACGTTCTCGCCGACAACGCCGACAATCTGTCGATGGACCGGTTCGGTGCGATCGATCTACAGGTCGCCACCAAGCCCGACATGACGTACGTGACCGAGTCCGACGAAGCCGTCGAGGCAGCGATCCGTCGCACCCTCAAGTCAGCACGCACCCGTGACATCGTGCTCGGCGAGGAGCACGGCGAGGTCGAGGGCACGTCCGGTCCCGGTGGTCGGCGGTGGATCATCGACCCGATCGACGGCACCTCCAACTTCGTCCGTGGCGTCCCGGTCTGGGCCACCCTGATCGCCCTCGAGGAGGACGGCGAGGTCGTCGTCGGCTGCGTCTCGGCACCCGCCCTCGGTCGGCGGTGGTGGGCCGCCAAGGACGCCGGCGCCCATACCGGCAAGTCATTCATGTCGGCCCGCGAGATCCGGGTCTCCCGGGTGTCCGAGCTCGACAACGCCTCGCTCTCCTACGCCTCGATCGGCGGGTGGGACGCGATCGACAAGACCGACGCGTTCGTCGCCCTGATGCGGCGCTGCTGGCGCACCAGGGCGTACGGCGACTTCTGGTCCTACATGTTGCTGGCAGAGGGCGCCGTCGACATCGCCGCCGAGCCCGAGCTCAAGGTCTGGGACATGGCCGCGCTCGACATCATCGTCCGCGAGGCCGGCGGGATGTTCACCAGCCTCGCCGGCCAGCCCGGACCTTGGGGCGACAACGCGCTGGCCACCAACAGCCGGCTGCACGACGCGGCAATGGCGTATGTCGGGCACTTCCCCGACCAGGGACCTCCCGATCCGTCCTGGGCCGACGAGCCCGAGCCCGAGGACGATGAGCCGCTCGACAACGTACGCAACTTCGAGTTCACCCGCGAACCGAGCCAGGACCTGCCGTAGGCCCGACGTCCTCGCGATCGGGTGGTACCGGCGTTACAGTTCGAGAACCACGACCTGAGGAGTTCCGTATGCGTGTGAGCGACGTCCTGGCATCCAAGGGAAGCGGTGCCGTGTTCACGATCCGTCCCGAGGCATCCGTTCGCGACCTGCTCGACCAGCTCGCCGAACACAACGTCGGCGCGATGATCGTGAGCGATGACGGCCACACGATGCTGGGGATCGTGTCCGAGCGCGACATCGTGCGCAAGCTCCGCGACGCCGACAACGCCCGCGACATGACGGTCGACAGCATCATGACGACGGACGTACGCGTGTGTGCTCCCGATGACTCGTTCAAGTCGCTGATGCAGGTCATGACCGAGCACCGCGTCCGCCACGTGCCCGTGCTGGACGACGGTGAGCTGGTCGGGATGCTGAGCATCGGCGACGCGGTCAAGCATCGGATGGAACAGCTGGAATTCGAGCGGGATCAGCTCAACAAGTACGTCGCGGGTGGCTGACCCGAGAACCATCTGTGCTGCAAGCTTGCATTCGATACCCTTTCGATATATCGTTAAGGTATCGAATGAATCGATAGCGCCCATGAGGCGCCACGCAACACAGAAAGTGGGTAACCCCCATGCGCAAGCACACAGAACATTCAGGACACCGCAATCCGGCCGATCGTCGGCGCGGACGCAACCGCGACTTCGGCGGCGACTTCGGCTTCGGCCGTGAGTTCGGCCCCGGCTTCGGCGGTCCCGGCCGGCCTCGTGGCCGACGTCGTGGCGGACGGGGTGGCGACGTTCGCGCCGCCGCCCTGCTC
>JAWWPE010000052.1:0-3379 GCA_033850895.1 Nocardioidaceae bacterium
GCGTTCCGCAAGGACCCGGAGATCCCGCTGATCGTCAGCGAGGTCAACCCCGAAGACATCGCCAAGGCGAGCCAGAACATCATCGCCAACCCCAACTGCACCACGATGGCCGCGATGCCGGTCCTCAAGCCGCTGCATGACGAAGCCCAGCTCGTACGCCTCGTGGTCAGCAGCTATCAAGCCGTCTCCGGATCCGGTATCGCCGGCGTCCAGGAACTGCACGGCCAGGCGCTTGCGGTCGTCGACAAGGCCAACGAGCTGGCCTATGACGGTTCGGCGGTGACCTTCCCGGCGCCCAACAAGTACGTCGCGCCGATCCCGATCAACGTGCAGCCGATGGCCGGAACGATCGTCGACGACGGCTCGTTCGAGACCGATGAGGAGCAGAAGCTCCGCAACGAGAGCCGCAAGATCCTCCACATCCCCGACCTTCGAGTAGCCGGCACCTGCGTACGGGTTCCGGTGTTCACCGGCCACTCGCTGTCGATCAACGCCGAGTTCGCACGAGCCATCACGCCCGAGCGGGCCACCGAGATCCTGGCGTCCGCGCCAGGCGTGCAGCTGGTCGACGTACCCACCCCGTTGCAGGCGGCCGGCATCGATCCGAGCCTGGTCGGGCGCATCCGCCAAGACCAGAGCCTCGACGACGGCCGTGGCCTCGTCCTGTTCGTCAGCGGCGACAATCTCCGCAAGGGTGCCGCGCTCAACACCGTCCAGATCGCCGAGCTGCTGCTCTGACGGTCAGTCGTCCTCGGAGTACGACTCCGCGAGGTTGAGCAGGGCGTACGAGATGGCGTACGTGACGGCGCCGAGCACGGGTACGAGCACCAGCGCCCAAGCGGTCTCGAGGAGTCCGAGGAACAGGCCGAGGATCGCCACGATCGTGAGCACGACTCCCAGGAAGCTGGTGATCCGTGCCTGGGTCGAGCCGAACGCCGAGAGCAGCAGCTCGCCGACGACGAAGGCGATGAACGCCACCACCACGAACGTCAGCGAACCCCACCGCCCGCCGCCGCTCGAGACGCCGCGGAGGTGGGTGAACATCACCAGGGCAGCCAGGCCAAGGCCGACTCCGACGAGTCCGGCGACTGCGCCGGTGAAGATCGAGGCCGGCAACGGGTCCCAATGGGGGATGCGCCAGTCGCGGACGGCCCGGCCGCCGCGCGCGATGCGAGAACCCACACCGCCGGCGGCAGAACGGGCGACCCCGGCGACGCCGGAGGCTGCGCTCGAGCCACGCGAAGTGATGACCTTCTGAGCATCCTTGACCTTGCCGCCGAGCTCGAGCCTGGGGCGCTGCTTCGGAGCCTTGGTGGCGGTCTTCGCGGTTGCCGCCTTCGCCTTCGGGCGGGGTGTGGTGCCGGTGACGGGTCGGCCGTAGCGCACCTGCGGCTCGGGCTCCCTTGGCGCGGGCGGGCGTACCACGGTCTTCTTGACGACGCGCTTGACCACCTTCTTGGCGGGTCTCTGCTCGTCGGACATGGGTTGATTCTTCCACGGCGTCGGTCACTCAGCGCTGGAGAAGAGTGTCGATCCGATTGCAAAACGAAGCCGGTCCACCCGCGAGGATGAACCGGCTTCGACTGGTCGGGCTGACAGGATTTGAACCTGCGGCCTCGTCGTCCCGAACGACGCGCGCTACCAAGCTGCGCCACAGCCCGACGCTCCCTACGTGCGGGAACCGGACGAGTCTATCCCAGTGAGGGTGAGCAGAGTTGCCTCGGGCCGACAGGCAAAACGTACGGGCGTGTACGGCGACGTGCCGAGCCCCGCGGAGACGTGCAACCACGACGGATCGTGCCCCTCGACCTGGTGGGTGTGCAGCCCCTTGGCGCGCGAACGGTCGAGGTCGCAATTGGTGACGAGCGCGCCGTAGAACGGCAGGCAGAGCTGACCGCCGTGGGTGTGACCGGCCATGATCAGCGGATAGCCGAGCGAGTTCCAGCGGTCGAGCACCCGCAGGTATGGCGCGTGGGCCACTCCGATCGCCAGGTCGGCGGTCACGTCGGCCGGCACCTCGTCCAGCTTGTCGTAACCGAGATGCGGGTCGTCGACGCCGACGAAGCTGAGTCGGCGACCGGCCACCTCGATCTCATCGTGCCGGTTGGTCAGGTCTGTCCACCCACGCGCGGTGAACGCCGCTCGCATCTCCTCGAACGGCAGGTCCTTCCTGCGCTGCCAGGCAGTGGAGCTGCCCGTGCCGCCGGTCAGGTAGCGCACCGGATTTCTCATCAACGGGGAGAAATAGTCATTGGATCCGAACACGAAGGCGCCGGGGAGGTCGAGCAGGTCGCCGTACGCCGCCACGACCGACGGCACAGCGTCGATGTGCGCGAGGTTGTCGCCGGTGTTGATGACGAGATCGGGCTCGAGCGTGGCGAGGCTGCGCAACCAGCGCTGCTTCTTGTGCTGGCTCGGCGTCATGTGGGTGTCGGACAGGTGGAGTATGCGCAGCGGCGACGACCCCGCAGCGAGCACCGGCACGGTCACCTCACGCAGCGTGAATGCGCGAACTTCATAGATCGAGGCGTACGCGAGACCGGCGGCAGCGGCACCGACGGGCCAGAGCAAGGGAAGCACCCGACCAGTCTCTCCTATGGGGTGTTGCCGGCACGGTGGAGCCGTTCGGCCAGGTCCTGAAGCGCGGGGGTCAGTGGTGCAATCGAGTCGCTGTCACGCAGCTGGCGGCGGACTGCGCCCAGCGCGCGGGCGGCTTCCCCCAGCTCGGCGCGGTCCGGCGAATTGCCGAGGTCGAGCGTCGCCGACACACAGTCTTCGAGAGCCTCCAGCGCGTGCGCCGGACTCGGGCGTGCGCGAGTGACCCGGTGATGGATGCGCCAGGTCGGGGCGATGACCCCGAGCTCGTGCGCGGCATGCTCGACGGCGGCCCGGTCAGGCTCTTCGCCGTCTAGCCGCTGCCCGATGGCTTCCTGCAGCGCCCGGAGCAGGGTGGCCGTATGTCGCCGCGCCACCGATCGAGTACGGATCGGCAGCACGAACCAGGACACCGTCACGGCGATCGCGCCGCCGATCAGGATCCCGACCAGGCGGTGCACGAGGAGGTCGTCGCCGCTGACCCCGAAGAAGCCGTACAGCAACGACAGCACCGCGGTGATGCCCGCCGCCCAGTACGCATAGCTCCGCGCGCGGAGCCACATGGCGAGTCCGAGGATCACGAAGATCAGCACGACCACGAGGTGCGATCCGGCGTCGAGGTGGCCTGCGGTGAGCGTCGCGATCGCGGTGCCGACAAGGGCTCCGCCGATCCGCTGGAAGCCCTTGACCAGCACATCACCGCGACCGCGGTTGCCGCTGCACACGACGAATGCGGTGATCACGACCCAGGGCCAGTGCTCGTGCAGCAACACATGGCCAAGGA
>JAWWPE010000146.1:0-3326 GCA_033850895.1 Nocardioidaceae bacterium
CTGAGTGCAGGCCTGGTCCGAATAACGCTGCTCATCGCCGACGGCGAGTCGCCGAAGGTCCGTGAAGCCTTCCGCGTCCCACACGCGTGGCGCGTCATGGCAACCACCACGATGATCTCGGTCAGCAGCCTGATCGGCATCATCCTGTGCTATCTCCCGGGCCTCGTCGTGGGGACGTTCTGCGGCTTCGCGATCGTGTACGTGGTCGACCAGCAACAGCGTCCCGTGCAGGCCATCCGGTCGAGCATCTCGTTGGTCAAGGCGAACTTCGCCCACACCCTGCTCGTCATGGTGCTCAGCGGGGCCGTGGCTGTTGCCGGGGCGTTCGTCTGCCTCGTCGGTTTGCTGGTCTCCGTGCCGGTCGCACTGCTGGTGCACACCTACGCGTACCGGTTCTTCTCCGGCGGCACGATCGCGCCCTGACTGGGGACGCAGAAAAGGCCCGGCCGAAGCCGGGCCTTCCCTGTGAGTGCTTGAGTGACTACGCCGCAGGCGGGGCCGGCGGGTTGTTGTTCTTGTTGAAGTCGGGCATCTTGTCACCGGACGCCTGGAACAGCATGAACGTGAAGTACGTCAGCGCGAGGCCGGCGATCCACAGGAGGAATGCCGACCAACCTGGCCCGGCATCGACTCCGCCCCCGTCACCGGGGAACAGCGCGCGGAGAATCAGCAAGAGCGTGCCGAGTGCAGCCGTACCGAGAGCAACAAGGCTCCACGGCAAGCCGTCCGGCAGGCTCTCCGCGGCGAAGGCTTGCACCGCAACGATCGCGGTCGAGACGATAACCAGCAGCACGCCGAGCGTCGCCCAGCTGTGCCAGGCATTGACTCCGCCCAGATCGTGACCAGCGTAGGACGCTGTGACATAGCTGCCGAAGAACGACAGGATGATCGCCAGACCACCCGCGATCAGCGCGCCCTGCGTGTTTTTGCCCAAAGACTTGAAGTCTGCGGCCATAGTGAATTTCTCCCAACGATGAGTGATTACCGCTGAATGTAGTGCCATCGGGCCGTACCGGACAGTCATTTAGGCCTGTATTTGCGCGGCGCGTCGCCAGCCGTCAGAGCCTCGGGTCCGTCGGCAACTGATGTGGCGAGGGTTCGGTCGGTGCGGGCTCCACCGCGACGTTGGGCAATGCGGCCGCCACCACGGACAACAACGTCGCGAGTCCGAAGAGTCCGAGTACGGCATAGCCAGACCAACCAAGGCCATAGCTGAAGCCAAGCTCGTCAGCGCCGTCGGGCTTGTTCGAGAGCACGAAGACGACAAGCACCACGATCGAGACGACGAGGGCGCCGGCTGCGCAGACGTCGAGGATGCGAGCGACGCCTGCCTTGCCAGCGAGACCCAGACCCAGCGCAGTTCCGGCGGCGACCAATGCCATCAGGGCCAGCAGCAGGCCCAGTGGACCGATCTTGTGCCAGCCGCTCTCACCGACCGACATGTTGAGACCTTCAGAATGAACGGACAAGCTCACGAAGCTCCCGACGAAGCTCAGCGCCAGCCCGACGAACACCGCCGCGGCCGAGAGAGAGCGAACAATCGTGGTGATGAGTTTCATGTTGCCTCGCTCGACGGCTTGTCAGACAGATGGACTACGACCGTATCGGCAACTCGTCGTCAGGTTGAGACAAATCGAGCTCGGGCCACGTGGCCGCCCGCGAGCGGCGTACGACACAATTCCCGGCATGGATGCTGATGTCATCGTCGTGGGAGCCGGGCTGGCCGGTCTCGTCGCCACCGCCGAGCTCGTCGAAGCCGGCCGCAAGGTCATCCTCGTCGACCAGGAGGGTGAGCAGGGCATCGGCGGACAGGCGTTCTGGTCGTTCGGCGGCCTGTTCTTCGTCGACTCGCCCCAACAGCGCCGGATGGGCATCAAGGACTCGGTCGAGCTGGCGATGCAGGACTGGATGGGCAGCGCCCAGTTCGACCGCGACGAGGACAAGTGGCCGCGCCTCTGGGCCGAGGCATACGTCAACTTCGCCGCCGGCGAGAAGCGCATGTGGTTGAAGGAACGCGGCCACGGTGTGTTTCCGGTCGTCGGGTGGGCCGAACGCGGTGGAGGACTCGCCGGTGGGCATGGCAACTCCGTGCCCCGCTTCCACATCACCTGGGGCACCGGCCCTGGCATTGTCGAGCCGTTCGAGAAGATCGTTCGCGCCGGCCACGAGAAGGGACTCCTGCAGTTCGCGTTCCGCCACCAGGTCGACGAGCTGGTCACCAGCAACGGCGCGATCACCGGCGTGCGCGGTCAGATCCTCGAACCCACCGACGCGCCACGCGCAGCACCCACGTCGCGTACGTCGATCGGCGAGTTCGCGCTGAGCGCGCAGGCGGTGATCGTCACCTCCGGCGGTATCGGCGGCAACCACGAGCTCGTACGCCAGAACTGGCCGGCCCGGCTCGGCACCCCGCCGAAAGAGATGATCTCCGGCGTACCCGCCTACGTCGACGGCCGCATGCTCGGCATCGCCGAGACCGCTGGCGCCAGCCACATCAACCGTGACCGGATGTGGCACTACGTCGAAGGCATCAAGAACTGGGACCCGATCTGGCCCCTGCACGGCATCCGCATCCTGCCCGGACCGTCGTCGATCTGGCTCGACGGCTCCGGCAAGCGGCTGCCGATCCCCGGGCTCCCCGGCTTCGACACACTCGGCACCCTCAACCTGCTGCGCAAGAGCGGGCACGACCACAGCTGGTTCGTGCTCAGCCAGGCGATCATCGAGAAGGAGTTCGCCCTGTCGGGCCAGGAGCAGAACCCCGACCTCACCGGCCGCAGCGTCCGCGAGCTGCTGAAGCAACGGCTCTCCAAGGGCGCGACCGGTCCGGTCGAGGCGTTCAAGGAGAAGGGCGAGGACTTCGTCGTCGCCGAGACGATCGAGGAGCTCGTCGCAGGGATGAACAAGCTCACCCCCGAGGCACCCGTCGATGTCGAGGACGTACGCCGTCAGGTCGTGGACCGCGACCGGGAGATGGACAACGACTTCACCAAGGACCTGCAGATCGCCGCAATGCGGCAGGCTCGTAGCTATCGCGGCGACAAGCTGATCCGGGTGGCCTCCCCGCACAAGATCCTCGATCCCAAGAAGGGCCCGTTGATCGCCGTGCGCCTGCACGTCCTGACTCGCAAGTCCCTCGGCGGCCTCGAGACCAACCTCGACTCGCAGGTGCTCAGGACGGACGGTTCGCCCCTCGAGGGGCTGTATGCCGCCGGCGAGGTCGCCGGCTTCGGTGGTGGCGGCGTGCACGGATACAACTCACTGGAGGGCACGTTCCTCGGCGGCTGCATCTTCTCCGGCCGAGCGGCCGGTCGAGCCGCCGCCGC
>JAWWPE010000188.1:0-3942 GCA_033850895.1 Nocardioidaceae bacterium
TCGGTGCCGGAACCCGGCTCGGAGTAGCCGATCGAGAAGTGCAGCTCGCCCTGCTGGATCTTGGGGAGGAAGTACGCCTTCTGCTCCTCGCTGCCGTAGCGCATGATCGTCGGGCCCACGGTGTTGAGCGTGAGGTGCGGGATCGGTACGCCGGCGACCATCGCCGCGTTGGAGAAGATGAGCTCATCGACCATCGAGCGTTCCTGGCCGCCGTACTCCTTGGGCCATCCCATGCCCAGCCAGCCGTCGGCGCCGAGCTGGCGGATGACGTCCTTGTAGACCGTGACGTCGCCGAACTCCCCGGTCGCCGCGGCCAGCGCGGCCCGGATCTCGGGGGTGACGAGTTCGGAAAAGTAGCCTTCGACCTCGTCGCGCAGGCGAAGCTGGTCGGCTGTCAGGGCGACGTACATGTGGTAAAACTATAACGTGTTCTCGTTTTGGTCTACACGGACCAGCAACTTGCCGCAATGAGAATGGGGAGGCAATCGTGACTGAGACCCGCGCACTGGATGCCGGTTCCGTACCGGATCGTTTCGCCCGAGGCTGGCACTGCCTGGGCCTCGAGGACGCCTTCAACGACGGCAAGCCTCACGAGGTCTTCGCGTTCGGCGGCAAGCTGGTCGTCTGGGCCGACTCCACCGGCAAGATCAACGTCCTGGACGGCTACTGCCGGCACATGGGCGGCGACCTCACGCAGGGCTCGGTCAAGGGCGACGAGATCGCCTGCCCGTTCCACGACTGGCGTTGGGGCGGCGACGGCAAGTGCAAGGCGATCCCGTACGCCAAGCGCGTACCCCTTCGAGCTCGCACCCAGCGCTATGAGACGGCGATCCGCAACAACCAGCTGATGATCTGGCACGATCCCGAAGGCAGCCCGGCCGATCTGGACGCGCTCCCGCCCGAGCTCCCTGGAGTCGGCACGGACAAGTACACCGCGTGGACCTGGAACGTCATCCCGGTCGACAACGCGCACTGCCGCGAGATCATCGACAACGTCGTCGACATGGCGCACTTCTTCTACATCCACTTCGCCTTCCCGACCAACTTCCGCAACGTGTTCGAGGGCGACAAGGCCACCCAGTTCATGGAGTCGACCGGCCGCCCCGACATGAAGGCGGAGGGTTACGGCGACGAGGACCTGGTCCTCAAGTCCGAGGCCACGTACTTCGGGCCGTCGTACATGATCAACTGGCTCGACACCGACTACAAGGGCTTCCTGACCAAGGTCATCTTGATCAACTGCCACGTGCCGACCGGGCCCAACTCGTTCAACCTGCAGTACGGGCTGTGCGTCGAAAAGCCCGAGGGCGTCGACGAGAAGACCGCCAAGTACATCGGCGACAAGTACGCCGAGACGTTCGCGCAGGGCTTCCTGCAGGACGTGGCGATCTGGCAGAACAAGGCGCCGGTGCAGAACCCCTTGCTGTGCGAGGAGGACGGCCCGGTCTACCAGCTCCGCCGCTGGTACGAGCAGTTCTACGTCGACAAGGCCGACATCGAGCCGGAGATGGTCGAGCGCTTCGAATTCGAGGTCGACACCACCAAGGCCAACGAGAACTGGCACGCAGAGGTCGCTGAGAACCTCGCGCGCAAGGAGGCGGAGGACCGCCAGGCCGCCAAGGCGGACGCCTGATGCCCTACATCGTCCCGACTCTTGCGGAGACGCTCGAGGACCGGGCGCTCTATACCCAGAGCCACCTCCAGGAGGTGCCGTGCCTGGACTGCAAGGCCCACGTCCTGGTGCGCAAGAACAGTGAGCACCACACCTCGATCCAGTGGACCCAGGAAGCGGTCGCGAACTGCACGACGTTCGCCAAGCTCGCCCGGCAGGACGGCGGTCGCCCGATCCACACGGGCTGCCCGCGGCTGGCGGCGTCGCTCGAGGAAGCCGTCCGCGACGGCGCAGTCTCGGTCGGATCGCCCGATGAGTGAGCTGTCGGCATGAGTGAGCGCCAGCGAGCGAATGATGAGGCAGCGATCATGTCGGCTGCTCCGTACCGTGCCCTTTTGACGGAGCTGTCGGCATGACTGACGCGTCATACGAGCTTACGGTGCTCGAGGTCATCGAGGAGACCGGTGACGCCAGATCCGTGGTTCTCGACCCCGGTGAGCACCGCGATGAGTTCCGCTACACGCCGGGACAGTTCCTGACCGTTGCCGTACCGAGCGACCGCACCGGGCTCGTGGCCCGCAGCTACTCGCTGTCCTCCACCCCGGTCGACGAGGACGGGCCGCTGACGATCACGGTCAAGCGCACCGTCGACGGCTATGCCTCCGGCTGGATCTGCGAGAACCTCCAGCCGGGCGACCAGCTGCGCGTGCTCCCGCCGGCCGGGATCTTCACGCCCAAGGATCTCGACGCCGACCTACTGCTGTTCGCCGGAGGGAGCGGCATCACCCCGGTCATGTCGATCATCCGCACGGCCCTGGTCCGCGGATCTGGCCGGATCGTGCTGTTCTACGCCAACCGCGACGAACGGTCGGTGATCTTCGGGGCGGCGCTCACCGAGCTGGCCGCCGAGCACCCCGAACGTCTCCAGGTCGTGCACTGGCTCGAGTCGGTGCAAGGTCTGCCCAGCCAGCACCAGCTGCGCGAGTTCGCTGCGCAGTACGCCGACCGGGACGCCTTCGTGTGCGGCCCGGCGCCGTTCATGGCCGCGACGATCGCCGCCCTGAAGGAGCTGGAGTTCCCGCGCGAGCGCCGCCACCAGGAGAAGTTCGTCTCGCTCGGAGGCAATCCGTTCGAGACCGAGGCCGAGCGCGAGCCGGGCGCCGCCGACGACGCCCCGGCCCCGGTTGCAACGGCCGCCGCAACGTCCACCGCACCCGTACGTCTGCAGGTCGATCTCGACGGCGAGGACTACGACTTCGATGACTGGACTGCCGGCACCACGCTGCTCGAGCACCTCGAGAGCAAGGGCGTCAAGGCGCCGTACTCCTGCCGCGAAGGCGAGTGCTCGGCCTGCGCGGTCCGGTTGCTCGAGGGCGAGGTCACGATGCGCAACAACGACGTCCTCGACGCGGAAGACCTCGCCGAAGGCATCCGCCTCGCCTGCCAGAGCGATGCGGCTTCGGAAAAGGTAAGGGTGACGTACTCATGAGCAGCCTCGAGATCCCCGCCGACGTGTCGGCGGCTGACGTCACGTCATGGTCCGACGAGGTCGACGTGCTCGTCGTCGGTGCCGGTATGGCCGGCGTCGCCGCGGCGATCGAGGCCGCGACCGCGGGGGCGCGCGTGTTGGTCATCGATAGGGGCGGACGCCTCTCCTGCACCAGTGCGATGGCTGGCGGGCACTTCTACCTCGGGGGTGGCACCCCTGTGCAACAGGCCGCAGGATTCGAGGACACCCCGGCGGAGATGGCCAAGTACCTCGCCGCCGCGTCCCCGGACTGTGACCCGGAGAAGATCCGGCTCTACAGCGAGGACAGCGTCGAGCACTTCGGCTGGCTGGAGTCCCTAGGATTTGAGTTCGAGCGGTCCTTCTACCCGCACAAGGCGGTCGTACAGCCCGGCACCGAGGGTGTGATGTTCACCGGCAACGAGAAGGTGTGGCCGTACCGCGACATCGCCATCCCGGCGCCACGTGGCCACAAACCTCCCGTACCCGGCGACATGGGCGGCGCCTCGTTGGTGGTCGACCTGGCCCTGAAGAAGCTGGACGAGCTGGGTGTCGAGGTGCGGTACGAGACCGGCGCCACGGGACTCGTGACCGACCAGGGCGTCGTGGTGGGTGCAGCGTGGAAACGGTTCGCCGAGACCGGCGCCATCTCCGCCAGGGCAGTCATCCTGGCCGCGGGCGGCTTCGTGATGAATCCCGAGATGGTGCATGAATTCGTCCCGCCGCTGGAAGCCCTGCAGGCCAACGGCATGGCGCTGGGCAACAGCTTCGACGACGGGCTCGGCATCCGGATGGGCCAGTCCGTCGGAGGAGCCACCGAGCA
>JAWWPE010000314.1:0-8578 GCA_033850895.1 Nocardioidaceae bacterium
TCCTTGCGGCAGAGCGATCCGCTGGGTGCAGCAATCCTGTGCTCGGTGACCGCCGCCATCGGCATGACCGCAGGAGTCGCCATCTTGCTGGTCCACGGCCGAGATCTTCGGTCGCCGTACGTCTTGCTCGGCCTACTCCCAGCCCTGGGCTCTGCCGCGTGGATCCTGACGTCGTAGCCCCGGTTCGTGCTGCAGGCGATGCCTAGAGCGGCGGAGCCTGGCCGGGGTCCTCGAGGTCGGGGTCGTGCACCGGATCTGGTTCGAGTCCAGGGTTGTCGTCGAAATCAGGTTGCGGGTCAGGGCTGCTGTTCGGGTCGACGGTCTCCATGTCACGAGTCCTCTCGGTCGGTCACCCGATGAGTACCCGCCGCTGCCTGGCGCAATCGTCAGCCTTCGGTGAACGGCGCCCCGGTGATCTCGCGCAGACCCACGACGGTTTCGCCCGGCGCGAGCTGGCGAAGGACCAGTCCGTCGTCGGTCACGTCGAGGACTGCGCGGTCGGTGATGATGCGATCGACGACCTCGAGCCCGGTCAGCGGCAGGGTGCAGTGCTCGACGATCTTGGGGGTGCCGTCCTTGGCGACGTGGTCGGTGATGACCACGATGCGTTTGGTGCCGGCCACGAGATCCATCGCGCCACCCATGCCCTTGACCAGGGCGCCTGGAACGGCCCAGTTCGCCAGGTCGCCGTTGACGCCGACCTGCAGGGCTCCGAGGATCGCGATGTCGACCTTGCCGCCGCGGATCATCGCGAACGACTCCGTCGAGTCGAAGAACGCGGCGCCCTTGTTGACCGTGACGGTCTGCTTGCCGGCGTTGATCAGGTCGGGGTCTTCCTCACCCTCATACGGGAACGGGCCCATGCCGAGGATGCCGTTCTCGGACTGCAACGTCACCGAGACGCCTTCGGGGATGTGGTTGGCGACCAGGGTCGGGATGCCGATCCCGAGGTTGACGTAGTCGCCGTCGTTGAGCTCCTGAGCCGCGATCGCGGCCATCTCGTCCCGCGTCCAGGTCATGCCTGCGCCCCCTGACGCGGACGGGTCGTACGTTGCTCGATGTCCTTGACCCGCTCGCGGGCCTGCACGATGCGGGTCACGTAGACCCCCGGCGTGTGCACCAGCTCAGGATCGACGGCATCGACGAGGTGCTCGACCTCGGCGACCGTCACGCGACCGCACGTGGCGACGGACGGGTTGAAGTTGCGGGCCGCAAGCCGGTAACGGAGGTTGCCGTACGCGTCCCCGGTATGCGCGTGGACCAATGAAACGTCCGCGACGATCCCGCGCTCCTGGACGTACATCTCGCCGTCGAACTCCGCCGTCGGCTTGCCCTCCGCGACCGCCGTGCCGACTCCGGTGCGGGTGTAGAAGGCGGGGATCCCGGCTCCGCCGGCCCGCATCCTCTCGGCCAACGTGCCCTGCGGGTTGAACTCGACCTCGAGCTCGCCGTCGAGGTATTGCCGGGCAAACAGCTTGTTCTCCCCGACGTACGACGCGATCACCTTGGAGACCTGATGGTTCTCCAGCAACAGCCCGAGCGCCTTGCCGTCGACGCCCATGTTGTTGGAGACGACCGTCAGATCCTTCACGCCGGAGTCACGGACCGCCTCGATCAGGTCGGACGGGACTCCGCACAGTCCGAAACCGCCAACCGCGAGGGTCATCCCGTCGGTCAACAGCTCGGCAACGGCTTCAGCCGCAGTGGTCGACGTGATGGTCATCGATGCTCCTCACCCCAGTGCGCCCGTTCGGAGACGCGATGTCAGTCAATCAGCCTCGGGATGCACGCCGGGATGGGGTTGCAGTATCTGCAGCAATGCGTACGTCCGGCGGTCCGATCCACGGCCCTTGGTGCGTTCGCGCCACGCGTCAGCCAGGTCCCTGAGCTCCACGGACAACTGCGCCGCCTCATCCTTCGTCAGGCGCAGGGCGCTGTCGGAGACGCTGATGTGGGTGTCCTCGTCGCGGTTGGTGCCCGTCGCCGAGTCCACCAGCTCGTATGCGCGCTGGCGTACGTCCTTTCGCAGGAACGCGCTCACCGCATCACCGCCGGGAGCGGCCTCGATCTCCTTCAGGCTGATGTTCACGCCGTGCTCCAACGCCGGTTTCCAGACCCGGTCGCGACCGTCCTTGGCCTCCTCCGGCGCCTCGACGATGAGGCCGTACTTCGCCAGCGTCCGCAGGTGGAAACTGGCTTGGTTGGCGGGTATGCCCAGAGCGGACGCGACGTCGGCGGCTCGCATCGGTCCAACAGCGGACAGCTCGGACAGGATCCGGTTGCGCACACTGTGCGCGAGCGCACGCAGGACCTTGGGGTCCGAGACGTTGGACGGGGGTTCTTCGGGCATGGGTGCACTGTACCGAAATTTCTGCACGCACACTTGCGCACCATCTATTGCGCAATATATGGTGCGGATATGACCGGCTATCGGCAACTCTCCCGCAACCGCGACTTCACCACGCTCTGGGTCGGCGAGACCGTCAACGAGCTGGGCAGCCGAATGAGCATGTTCGTGTTCCCGTTGCTCGCCTACTCCATCTCAGGATCGGCACTCATCGCCGCACTCGTCGAGGGCACGTTCCTGTTCGGCCTGATCGCGACCCTGCTCCCGGCCGGTGCGCTGGTCGACCGGCTGAACCGTCGAGCGCTGATGCTCGGCGCGAGCGCGACGGGCCTCGTGCTGTATGGATCGCTGGCCGTTGCCGGCATCGTCTGGCACCTGACGATCCCCCACCTCGCGGCCGTCGGGTTGCTGGCCGGTGCCGCCGCCGGCATCTTCGAGCCGGCCCAGATGTCGGCGATCCGTACCGTCGTGGCCACCGAGGACCTGCCGACCGCCCTGAGCCAGAACCAGGCCCGCCAACACGTCGCGAGTCTGCTCGGCGCTCCGCTCGGCGGGCTGCTCTACGCGTTCGCACGGTGGGTGCCTTTCGCCGCCGATGCCGTGAGCTTTGCGATCTCGTGCTTCACGGTCAGCCGCATTCGGACGGACCTCTCGGCCAAGCCCTCGACCCAGCCCCGCGGACGGATCCGCGCCGACATCGCCGAGGGAATTCGCTATGTCATGGCGCGACCGTTCTTCCGCACCTCGGTGTTGTCGGCGTCGTTCGCCAACCTCACCGTCAACGCGATCTTCTTCGTCGTCCTGCTGAGGATGCTGGATGCCGGGTTCCAGCCCAGCCAGATCGGATTCGCGGAGACCGCTGCGGGGGTCGGCGGCATCCTGGGCGCCATCGCCGCACCCCGGTTGATCAATGCCGTGCCGACCGGCCGGCTGTCGGTGCTCATCAGCTGGAGCCTCGTCCTCCCAGTGCTCCCCTTGATCGTCTGGGCCAATCCCTTCGTCATAGGCGCTGCACTGTTCGCGATCCTGTTGCTGAATCCCGCTGGCAACGCCGGCATGGGGTCGTATCGCATGGCCATCACCCCGGACGATCTGCAGGGACGCGTTGCCTCGGCCACGCAGTTCCTGGCGATGTCGGTCATGCCGCTGGCTCCCCTCCTCGGCGGTGTGTTGCTCGATCACCTCGGCGGACCGCGGGCTGTCATCGTCCTCGCGGCCGCGACGGTCGTCGTCGCACTGGTCGTCACCTGCAGTCGCTCGATCAGGTCGATCCCGCGCCCGGCGGAGTGGGCGCGGGTGGAGTCGGCGGACCCCGTGGCAGTCTGACCCCATGAACGTCGTCCGAGCCCAAGCCGCCGATGTCGCCGTGGCAGCACCGCTGTTCGCCGCCTACCGCGAGTTCTACGGCGAGCCGTACGACGTCGAGGTCTCGGCAGCGTTCCTCACCGAGCGGTTGACCCATGACGAGTCGATCGTGCTGCTCGCCCGTGACGACGACGGGTCAGCGATCGGGTTCACGCAGATCTACCCGATCTTCTCGTCGACCCGGCTCAGCAGGGTCTGGCTCCTGAACGATCTGTTCGTCAGTCCCGATGCCCGCGGGTCCGGTGCCGTCGACGCACTGCTCGACACGGTCACCGCGCTCGCGAAGGACGCCGGCGTCACGGCGATCGAGCTCGCCACGGCGCACACCAACCTGCGGGCGCAAGCCGTCTACGAGCGCAGCGGTTACCTGCTCGATGAGGTGTTCCGGACGTACGAGCGCCCGATCACCTGACGCGTCAGTGCTGGTCGACGTCAGTGCTGGTCGACGAACGCCTCGATCAGGTCGCTGACCCGATCGGGTTGCTCGACGGTGCTGGAGTGCCCCGCCTCAGGGACGATCTCGAGGCGTGATCCGGCGATCCCGGCCACGATCGTCCGGGACAACGCGACCGGCGTCGCGACATCCTCCTCGCCGACGATCACCAGGGTCGGGGTGTGGATCCTGGCGAGCTCGTCCTCGACCGGGGGCCGGTCGGTGACGCCGAGGATCGCCTTGACCATGCCGGGACGCTTGACCTCGCCGAGCTCCTGGAGGAACACCTTCACGCCGGACTTGCCGGCCTCGCTGGCGAGATAGGTCTTCCCGAACATGATCGGCAGGACCTGCGACTTCACCGGCCGCATCCCGACGATGCGGTAGACCTTGGCCAGCAGACGGTATTTGGAGACGTTGTCGGGATCCTCCGGGCCGCTGCTGGTGTCGAGCAAGGCGAGCGACCGGAGCAGCTCGGGGCGCCGCGCGCCCAGCCGGATGCCGACGAAGCCGCCCATCGACAGCCCGACGTAGTGCACCGGTCCGGCGTCGAGGCCTTCGATGATCGCCACCGCGTCGTCGAACAGGGTGTCCATGTGGGCGTCGGTCGGGCTGCCGGGAGACCTGCCCTGCCCGCGCCAGTCGATCGTCACGCAGCGGTAGCGATCCTTGAGCCGGGCGACCTGCGCGGCATACATCCGTCCGCTGAACAGCAGGCCGTGGCCGAACACGATGGCCGGGGCGTCGGGGTGGCCGGGTGGCGCGCCGGTGTCCTCGATGTGGACCTGGGCGCCGTTGACCTCGATGACGGGCATGCCGACCTCCTGCTGCGCCTACTTCAAAACATGTCCGCCCGAGCATGCCAGCAGATGCCACTAGAGTCCACGGATGCCCGACTTCACCTCCGTTGCAGCCTTGCTCGACAGGTTCGTCGAATCCGGCCAGGAGCTCGGCGCCGGGCTCTCGGTCTGGCAGGACGGCCAGGAGGTGCTCAACACCGTCGCCGGCACGCGCAATCCGGCCGGCGATCCCTGGCAGCTCGACACCCTGGTGATGACGTACTCGACGGCCAAGCCGTTCGCGGCGCTCGCCGCCCTCACCGCCGTTGCCGATGGTGCGATCGGGCTGGACCAGCCGATCGCCGAGGTGTGGCCGGAGTATGCGGCACACGGCAAGGGCGGAACGACCCTCCGCCACGTGTTGTCACATCAGGCGGGGATGTACGTGTTTCCCGAGGAGGCGTTGTCGATCGACGCGCTGGGCACCGAAGCGCTGATCGACTCTCTGGCACGGGCGGTCCCCTTGCACCAGCCGGGCGAGGGCGCCGGCGAACATGCGCTGACGTACGGGCACCTGCTCGACGGTGTCGTACGCCGGGCGACCGGCGAGACGCTGAACGACCGGTTCGGTGCCCTCGCTCGGGAGAACGGTTGGGATCTCCACTTGTCGGTGGCCGAGCACGACCTGTCGCGGGTAGCCGATCTCGACTACGTGGAGCCGGGGTGGCCCGAGTCCCATCTCGGCGATCCGGTCACGCAGATGGGTGCGGTGCTGAGCCGGCCGGCCGGCGTGCTCGACGTCGATCTGGTCAACTCCCGCGCCTGGCGGACCGGCTCGTTCCCGGCGATCAGCCTGCACGCGACGGCATCCGCAATCGCCGGCTTCTACGCGCACGTGCTCGACGAGGACGGTCCGGTGGCTCGCCGCCTCGGTTCTGAGCTGCATCGCGAATACACCGCGTTGCAGGTGTCTGGGACGGATCTGGTGCTGGGCTTCGACATCGGCTGGACTCTGGGATTCCAGCGCGATTCGATCGAGATCGGGATGGGCGGGGTCGGCGGATCCGCGGCTTGGCTCAACGTCGATCGAGGCCAGGCCGTCGCGTTCGTCACCCGCGGCCTGAAGGACCACGACCGGGTCGACGTCATCTCCGACGAGCTGGATCGACTGTTTCCCCGCCACCCTTGACAAAGTTTGTGAGTCATCACTAACTTAGCGGAATGGTGACTGGAAAACGCATGAAGGCCGAGGACCGCAAGGTCCTGATCCTCGAGGCCGCGATCGAGGAGTACGGCCGCAACGGAATGCACGCGACGTCGGTCGAGGCCATCGCCGAACGCGCCGGAGTGTCCCAGCCGTACATCTTCCGGTTGTTCGGCACCAAGGCCGAGCTGATCGAGGCCGCGATCGTGCACCACACGACCAATCTGCGCGCGAGGTTCCGGGATGCGGTCGAGCAGCGCGAACCCGGTGCCTCCCCGCTCGAGGCCATGGCGATGGCCTATCTCGGCTTCATGAGCGACGACGCCAACTCATTGCGTTGCCAGCTGCACACCTGGGCGGCGGCATCGGATCCGGCCATCAAGGAGGTGGCCCAGCGGACGTATCGCGAGATCTGGGACCAGGTCGTCGAGACGAGTGGCGCCTCCGCCGATGAAGTGCGCGACTTCATGGCCCAAGGGATGCTCCTCACCGTCCTGGGCGCCCTCGACCTGACCGACCTGTACGGCGATCCGATCGCCGTCGCGAAGGAGTTCTGATGTTTGCTGCTCTCGCCCGCCTGGCCAACGCCCATCCCCGCCGGGTCCTTGGCCTCACCGTCCTGCTGTTCGTCATCGCCGGAGCCCTCGGCGGCCCCGTCGCCGGCCTGCTCAACAGCGACAACGACTCGTTCTCCGACACCGGAGCCGACAGCGCGCTCGCCGTGCACCGTGTGGAGAAGGCGACCGGGCAGACCACGATCCCCGACCTGCTCGCCGTCGTCAGCACCAGCAACACCGCGGCGATCTCCAAGACCGAGACCGTCCTCAAGGGCGACAAGCGGATCGCCCAGGTCGTCGGAGGACCCGAGGCCGGCAAGGCATTCCAGTCCAAGGACGGGTCGAAGACGTATTTCGCGGCGTTCTACCGTGCCGGTGACCACGCCAACGACACGACGCAGGACCTCCGCGACGAGCTGGCCAAGGTCGACGGCGTGAAGGTCGGCGGCTTCGGCCCTGCCTACCAAGAGGTCAACGAACAGGTCGAAGGCGACTTGGTGAAGGCCGAGATCATCGCGTTCCCGCTGTTGTTCCTGGTGTCGCTGTGGGTGTTCCGGTCGGCCGTGGCGGCTCTGCTGCCGCTGCTGGTCGGTGGGCTGACGATCGTCACCTCGTTGCTGGTCGTCCGCGGCATCAATGAGTTCCTGGACATCTCGATCTTCGCCCTCAACCTGATCACCGGGCTCGGCCTCGGCCTGTCGATCGACTACTCGTTGTTCCTCGTCTCGCGCTATCGGGAAGAGCTCGAACGTCACGGGCCGGGCGCCGAAGCGATCCGGCGTACGGTCGCCACTGCCGGACGTACGGTCGCGTTCTCGGCCGTGACGGTCGCCGGCGCCGGCTTGGCGTTGCTGGTCTTCCCCCTGCGCTTCCTCTATTCGATGGGTGTCGGGGTCTCGGTGGTGGCGCTGGTCGCGGCGGCGATCTCCCTGGTCGTGCTGCCTGCCCTGTTCGCGGTGCTGCAGCACCGGGTCAACTCGTTGGCGCCGAAGCGGTGGCAGCGGGCCCGCGCCGCAGAGACGGCGGCCGAGGCGCACGGCTTCTGGTACCGGCTCGCCAGGTTCGTGATGCGCTTCCCGGTCGGGGTCGCCTTGACCGGCACGGCCGTCCTGCTCGTGCTCGGTGCGCCGTTCCTCGGGGTGAAGTTCACCGGGGTCGACGCCACCGTCCTGCCTGACTCGGCGTCCGCCCATCAGGTCGACACCACCTTGCGGACTCAGTTCACCGGCGCCGACACCTCCCCGATCCTGGTCGCCGTACCCGCCCCGGAGTCCGCCAAGCCGAACGTCGATGCGTACGCCGCCAAGCTCCGGCAACTCCCCTCGGCCGCGACCGTCACGCCACCGCGTTACCTCGGCGCCGACACCTGGCAGATCGATGTCGCCTCGAAGTACTCGACCCTGGATGAGAAGTCCCTCGACCTGGTCAACTCGATCCGGGACGTCAAGGCACCCGCGCCCGCCCTTGTCGGCGGCCAGACCGCGGAACAGGTCGACCAGGTCAAGGCGATCGGTGCCGGCATACCACTGGCGATCCTGATCCTGGTGATCGTCACGTTCATCACGCTGTTCCTGATGACCGGATCGGTCGTGCTGCCGCTCAAGGCTCTGGTCATGAACCTGTTGACGATCTCGGCGACGTTCGGAGTCCTGGTGCTGATCTTCCAGGACGGGCGGTTCCAGGGAGCGCTGGACTACACCAGCCAGGGTGCGCTTGAGTCGTCGCAACCGGTGTTCCTGTTCGCCGTCGTCTTCGGGCTGTCGACCGACTACGCGGTGTTCCTGCTGACCCGGATCAAGGAGGCGCGCGATGCCGGAGCGGGCGAGCGCGAAGCTGTCGCGCTGGGCGTCCAGCGCACGGGTCGCATCGTCACGGCGGCCGCACTGTTGTTTG
>JAWWPE010000328.1:0-2850 GCA_033850895.1 Nocardioidaceae bacterium
CCGCTGATGATCCAGAAACGTACGACGATGGTGATCTCTTCCCACCCCAGCAGCTCGAAGTGATGGTGCAACGGCGTCATGCGGAAGATGCGTCTCCCACCGCTGATCTTGAAGTAGCCGACCTGCAGGATCACCGAGGCGGTGATGGCGACGAACAGGCCACCGAGGACGACGAGCAGCAGCTCCGTGCGGGTCATCAGTGCGAACCCGGCCATCGCACCGCCGAGCGACAACGAGCCGGTGTCACCCATGAAGATCTTGGCGGGCGAGGCGTTCCACCACAGGAAGCCGAAACACGCACCGGTCAGCGCGGCGGCCACGACCGCGAGGTCTCGCGGGTCCCGGACCTCGTAGCACTTGATGCCCGGGTGGGTCGAGCAGTTCTGATTGCTCTGCCAGATGTTGATCAGGACGAAGGCGCCGAACACCATGACCGACGCGCCCGTGGCCAGCCCGTCGAGACCGTCGGTGAGGTTGACGCCGTTGCTGGCGCCGGCGATGAGCACCAAGACCCAGACGATCAAGAGCGCCGTTGGCAGCTTCCAGCTGTGGAAGTCGCGCGTGAAGGAGATGGCATGCGTGATGGGCGTTCGACCGGAGTCGTCGTGCCAGCCGATGGCCAAGAAGGCGAACACCAGGCCGACGACGACCTGGCCGATGACCTTGGCCTTGCTCCGCAGACCGAGGCTGCGGTCCTTCACAATCTTGATGTAGTCATCGAGGAAGCCGATGGCACCGAGCCCGACGAACAGGAACAGGAGCAGCAAGGCGGACGCGCTTGGCCCCGATCCGCGCGGTCCGCTGATGGTGGCCAGCTTGGCGACGAAGTAGCCCACGACGACGGCGAAGATGATGATCAGGCCGCCCATCGTGGGTGTGCCCCGCTTGGTGTGGTGCGAGGTCGGCCCGTCGTCTCGGATCAGCTGGCCATACCCGCGCCTGGTCAGCACGCTGATCGCGAACCGGGTGCCGATAAGGGTCAGCAGCAGCGACAGCGAGCCAGCGATCAGGATGGCCTTCATCGCGTCGTGGTCCTTTCGGCGGCCGTACGAACCTCGGTCAGGAGTCGAGCAGGGCGTGCGCGACCCGTTCGAGTCGTACGCCCCTCGATGCTTTCACAAGGACGACCTCGTCGGCATGCAGGCTCGCGGGCAGTGTGCCAATGGCCACATCGACATCGTCGACGAGCTCAGCGATCGCGCCGGCTCCCCCGGCGATCGCGCGCGCACCGTCGCCGACCACCACGACCCGGGTGAAGCCCAGCTCGGCTGCAAGTCGCCCGACCTCGCGGTGGGCCTTCTCGCTGCCGTCCCCGAGCTCGAGCATCTCGCCGAGCACGGCGACCGCGCGGCCGTGCCCGATGCCCGCAACAGCACGCAGGGCGGCCGCCATCGACTCGGGATTGGCGTTGTACGCATCGTTGATGACGACCAGGCCGTCGGCCCGCACGTGGCGTTCCATCCGCATCGGCGAACCGGCACCAGCCGTGCTCAGGCGATCCGCGATCGTGGCCAGGTCGAGCCCGCTGGCGAGGGCGGCAGCCGCGGCGGCGGCCGCGTTCATCGCGTGGTGGGGGCCGATCTGGGGCACATGGACCTCGACGGTCACGCCGTCATGGGCGAGAGCGAAACGCGGCTCTCCCCCGTCATCGAGAGAGACCGGTCCGAGAGCCACGTCGCCGTTGATGCCGAACGTGAGCACACGAGCGGACGTACGGGTGCGCATTGCTGAGACCCGCGGATCGTCCGCGTTGAGGACGGCGACACCATCGGCCGGCAGGGCTTCGACAAGCTCGCCCTTCGCGAGGGCGATGCCCTCCGGCGAGCCGAACTCGCCGAGATGCGCCGTGCCGACGTTGAGGACGACGCCGATGGTTGGCGGGGCAATGCGGCACAGCTCGGCGATGTGGCCGACCCCTCGAGCCCCCATCTCGACGACCAGGTGCTTGGTCAGGTCGTCAGCGCGAAGCACCGTCAGGGGGACGCCCAGCTCGTTGTTGAAGGACCCGACCGGCGCGACGGTCGGCCCGTCGCCCTGGAGCAGGTGCGCCGTCAGGTCTTTGACGCTGGTCTTGCCGTGCGAGCCGGTGATGCCGATGACCGGGGTGCCGATCAGCTCGAGGTTGTGGCGGGCCAGCAGCCCGAGTGCTGCGGTCACGTCTTCGACGACGACGCAGTTGCCGTCGACCCGTCGCGTGGACAGCGTGCCGCTGGCACCGTTCGCTCGCGCCTGCTCGACGAAATCGTGTCCGTCGACCCGCTCGCCTGGGATGGCCGCGAACAACGTGGACGGACGGGCCAGTCGGGAGTCGATCTCGACGTGTTCGACGACGGGCGCGCCCTCGCCGTGGATCACTCCCTGTGTGGCCTCTGCGACCTCGTGAAGGTCCATCTCTCTCACGATTGCTCCCCGATCAGCTCGATCAGGACTTCGCGGTCGTCGAACGGATGCACGGTGCCATTGATCTCCTGGCCGCGCTCGTGGCCCTTGCCGGCGATCACCACGGTGTCACCGAGGTGCGCCATCGACACGGCATGCTCGATGGCCTCTCGGCGGCCGGCGATCTCGGTGGCGATGCCGGGTCCGTTGCCGGCTCCGGACATGACGTCGGCCCGAATCGTTGCGGGGTTCTCAGTGCGCGGATTGTCGTCGGTCACGATGACCACGTCCGCGTGGGCGGCAGCAGCCTCGCCCATCAAGGCTCGCTTGCCATGGTCACGATCCCCACCGGCACCGATCACGATGATCAGCCGGCCGGCGGTGACCGGTCGCAATGCGCTCAGCACAGCGGTGACGGCATCGGGCTTGTGGGCGTAGTCGATGATCGCGGTGTACGGCTGTCCGGCCTCG
>JAWWPE010000333.1:0-2750 GCA_033850895.1 Nocardioidaceae bacterium
TGATCAGCTCGAGCAATGACTCCGACAGCCAGGTCGTGATCGCGGCGCCGAGCACCGCGGTGAATGCCGCGAGCGCGACGAGTGCGGCGATCGTGCCGGCGATCGCCGACTTCCAGTTGCGGGTGACACCCATCGCCAGGACGATCGTGAACGCCTCGGTGAACTCCACGATCGACGCGAAGAACACCGCGCTGACCAGCGCAACGGTGGTGCCGTCCATACGGTCTCCGGGGGTCGTCGGAAGGGTGTACCGACCAGCGTAGTTCTATGCCGCCGGGGTGAGCAGCGCGCGGCCGAACCCCACGGCGTAGCCGGTGGCGACCACCAGTGCCACGACACCCTCGACGTACCAGAGTCCGCGCCCCCACAAGCCGGCGACGAACGCGTTCGAGAGGCCCGCGGCGATCAGCGCGACGCCGACGGTGCCGAACACCGTGGCGCCGATTGCCGGCACGATGCCGGTCGGGACCGGCGTACGTACGGCGCCCGCCGGCGGACCGAGGCGACGCGCCAGCAGGAGGACCAGGCCGATCGCGAGCAGCCCGACGACGGCTACGGCGAGGTGGAGGAACGTGGCGTCGTTGGCGTTCTCGAGGCCGGCGGCCGCCGTGCAGCGCGATGCCGACGGGTGGAGGTCGAGGAAGTGCCTGCACTGTGCGGCCGAGAACCTGGCACCGGCCGGAGCGCCGAAGACGAAGTGTGTCGACGTGACAGTGGCCAGGGCGCGAGCCGCCACGGCCGCGACAGCGACGGCGCCGAGCCCTACGGCGACCATCCGTGCGCCCGCGCCGGCAAGGGCTGCGGTCAGTTGTGCCGCCGACAACGCGGCGACGTCACGATTGGCGACCATCGAGACCTCCCGTGCGCTGCCGAAGTCGGCGATCGCCTTGAGCTGCGCCTCGTCCGGCGACAAGCCGCGGGCGGTCTCCGCGTCGGCGGCGTCGCGAAGATGGGCCTCGGCCTCGGCGAGCGTGCTGCGGATGACGTCGGCCGGGCCGCGGAGGCGGGTCAGCAGCTCGTCGAGGTAGGCATCGATCCGATCGGAGCTGGTCATCAGCTGGTCCCCAGGACGGCATTCATGCCGAGGGAGAAGCGCTTCCACTCGGCGCGTTGCTCCGTGGCGGCTTCCACACCGCGGGCGGTGAGCCGGTAGACGCGGCGGCGTCGTCCGGTCGAGGAGTCCCAGCTGCTGGCGAGCAGCCCCTCCCGCTCCAGCCGGTGCAACGAGGGGTAGACGGTGCCCTCCGGCATGTCGAACTCGCCCTGACTGCGTCGTTTCAACTCGGTGATGACTTCGTAGCCGTGCGCTTCACCGCCCTGGAGGACGGAAAGCAGGAGGGTGTCGAGATTGCCCTTGATGCGATCGGTTCCCATACCTAGGAATTCTAGGTATACGATCGCCAAGAATCAAGAGGAGGTGCTGACATGCCACGTCGGACTGTGATCTCGACGGTGATGATCGCCGCGGGTGTAGTCCTCGGGCTGGTGGGAGCTCGGTACGTCTTCGTGAACTCGGGGCTGAGCCTCATCCCGTGGGGAGTCGCGTCGGTGCTGATCGGTGTGGTCTCCACCAGCCGCAAGCACGCGATCATCGATGCAGGCGTGTTCGGATTCGCGCTCGCCGTGTCGTTCATGGCGTTCAGCTATGACGGCAGCAACGGGGTCGCCAGCGTCATCGTGCCGTTCAGCCTGCTCGGCCTGGTCGGTGCCGCGTGCGCCATAGTTCTCGCCCTCCTCGGCCGAGTCGTGCGTGCCAGGGCTAGCCGTTGACGCGCCCGATGATCGCGGCGGCGAGGTCGTCGGGCGCTTGCTCGGGAATCCAGTGGCTGACGCCGGCGAGCTCGACGAATCGATAATCCGCATCGACGTGATCGGCACATTCCTCCGCCGGCACGCGTCCGATTGCCAGGTCCTGGTCGCTCCAGACATACGTCGTCGGCACCCTCACCGGCGGCAGCGAGGACAGGTCGGCGGTCATCGCGCGGTACCAGTTGAGCGCAGCGGTCAGGGCGCCAGGCTCGGAAAGCTGCGCGACGTAGCTCTCGAGCTGAACATCGGGGACGCCGCCCTGGTACATCGCCCGCAACCGTTGCGCGTCGTCCTCGAGCAGCAGGTCCTCGGCCTTGCCGGGCTGTCGGAGCAGTCCGATGTATGACGCCCGCTGCTGCTGGTCGGGATCGCTCTGGAGCGCGCGACCGTAGGCCGCGAGGTGCGGTACCGACACCGCGGTCAGGGTGCGGAGCCGGTCGGCGTGCCGCACGGCGGTGACCCAGGCCACCGCGGCGCCCCAGTCGTGACCGACGAGGTGGAACTGCCCGAGACCGAGTGCGTCGGCCAGGCCGATGACGTCGCCAGCGAGGACATCGGTCGCGTAGTCGTCGACCGCGAGCGGCCGGGCGTCGGGGGAGTAGCCGCGCTGGTCTGGCGCGAAGACCCGCAGGCCCGCGTCCGCCAGGATCGGCACGACGCTGGTCCACGAACGCGAGTTCTCGGGGAAGCCGTGCAGCAGGATCACCGGCGTGCCGTCGTCCGGGCCTGCGGTGCGTAGGTCGAAGGTCAGCTCGCCGACCTTCACCGGCGTGGTCTCGTCAAAGCTCATGCCACTCCTCTGTTCGCTGCGCCTATTCAAATGTGTCACCGATGCGGGCCACGGCTTCGCGGTCGAGCACGGCGGCGGTCTCAGGATCCGGGGCGGTGCCACCTCGGTCGTGCGGCAGCCACCACCGGTCATCATCATCGCGGGGGGCGAC
>JAWWPE010000343.1:0-3465 GCA_033850895.1 Nocardioidaceae bacterium
CCGTCGGCCGATGCGGTGTACTCGGGCATCTCGAACGACACCTTGACGTGGCTCTGCGCGGCGAGGTTGTAGACCTCATCGGGCCGGATGTCGCGGATCAGGTTGACCAGGCTGACGCCGTCGGTCATGTCGCCGTAGTGCAGGAAGAGTCGGGTGGCGGCTTCGGGGTCGTTCTCGCGGATCGGATCGATCCGACCACGGTTGAACGACGACGAACGCCGTACGAGACCGTGCACCTCATAACCCTTGGCGAGCAACAGCTCAGTGAGGTAAGAACCGTCTTGTCCCGTGATGCCCGTAACAAACGCGCGCTTCATTGCCACCTCTGAATCGAATCGTCGTGATCTGCGCACGCTGGGTGGTGTCCCGCAAGCCCGGTCCGCGGATCACAGCATAGTCAGGTCGTCCGGGACAGGGACGCATGTACCCGCAGATGCCGCAGACATCTGAAGGACCGAAAGCGGTTGGACCGATGATCCGGTGGAGCCTCGCAAGCTCAGCCAGCCGCGAGCGGCGACGCCTCCGCCGCGCGGGTGAACGCCTGTGCGGAGTACAGCAGCCACTGGTGCACGCCGTTGACCCGGCCGCTGGCATAACCCGTGAGCGCGGCGCGATAGGCGTCGGGCTGCATCGCGTGCCCCAGCTCGGGGACGGTGACCGACGCCGGATCCACACCCTTGGCGACCAGCATCAGGCGCTCAGCGGCCCGGCCGACCATCGCGTTGTGCGTGCTGAACGCCCCCGCCGCGGCGATCTCGGCGTGCACGAGAGCCGCCACCACCATGCCCGGCGCCATCGTCTTGTGTTCCAGCATCTCGGCGAGGCCGGTCAGGCGCGAGACGCCGGCCGGATCCATCGGCCGGCCGAGATCCTCGTCCACGACCGAGTCGGCCGCTGCCAGCGCATGCATACGCGCGATCGCCTGGATCGGTGACCGGTTCCAGACCGGCAGCAGGCCGAGCAGCTCGGTCGACAGCCGTACGGCCGCCCGCGCGATGATGTCTCCCCCACCTGCGGCCAAGGTGTCGGGGTCGTACGCACTGCCGTCGAGGGCAGCCGTCGCGGCCGCACCCATCAGCAGCGACCGGGCGGTGTCATCCGGGGTCGACTGACGGAGTCCGCGGTCTCGCAGGATCGAGTCCATACCGTCGCGGGTGGCGGCGAACGCCGACGGCACTCCCTCGAGAAGCGCGGCCGCGATGAACGGATCGGACACGCCCGAAGCGTACCGGTCCTCCCCCGCGCGACCGGTAGCCTTGCGGGGGTGAACGATTCCCCCGCAGATCGCACGGCCAAGTGGCTCGTCGGGGACCGTCTGGCCTGCGTCCTCCACCTCGGTGACGGCTCGCTCGCCTATCAGCTGGCCGAGCAGGGGCACGAGGTCGTGGTCGCCGGCGACGACGTCACTGCCCGCCGCCACGACGACATCCTCTACGTACGCACCCGGGGCGAACGGCTGCCGTTCCTGGCCGAGGCATTCGACGTCGTCATCGCGCCCGAGCTGCGCGACGCCCCGATCGCTCTTGCCGAGTACGCCCGCGTGCTCCGCCATGACGGTCTGTTGTCGACCGTGACACAGCACTACGACGACTCGATCCCCTGGATGCGCAAGCTCCGCGAGATCACCGGCGACGGCGGCCGTCCGGCGACCCCGGTCGACACGTTCACCGCCTCGGGGTTGTTCCACGAGCCCGAGGCGCACGAGTTCGGCACCTGGGAGCAGCTCGACCTGCCCGGGCTGATGCGGTTCGCAGAGTCGACCAAGCATCCGTCCGTCGGTGACGATGCGTTGACCCAGGTGCGCGATCTGTTCATGAGCTACGGGGCACAGACCGGCTTCCTGCGGCTGCGGCACGAGACGTCCTGCCTCCGCGCACGGGTCGACAAGAGCGGCATGACCGTCGATGCCGAGCCGCCCGACACGATGCTGCTCGACCTGCGCTAAGCGCCCGTAGAATCGATGGGTGAAGTTCCTCAATGACCTGCCCCCGTCGTTCGACCTGACCTACAACGACGTCTTCATGGTGCCGGTGCACTCCGACGTCGCCAGTCGGTTCGATGTCGATCTGACCACCCCCGACGGCCTGGGCACGACCCTTCCGCTGGTGGTCTCGAACATGACCGCGATCTCGGGTCGCCGGATGGCCGAGACCGTCGCGCGCCGTGGCGGCATCGCGATCATTCCGCAGGACATCCCGCTCGACATCGTGGCCAAGACCGTCCAGCGGGTGAAGGCGGCGCACGTCGTCTACGACACCCCGGTCACGGTCGACCCGACCACCACGATCGGCGAGGCGATGAGCCTGCTGCCGAAGCGCGCACACGGGGCGGTGGTCGTCGTCGAGGACGGCAAGCCGCTCGGCATCGTGTCGGAGCGCGACGGCGCCGAGATCGACCGCTTCGCACAGGTGCGGGAGGTGATGACCAGCGACGTGCTGACGTTCGACGCCGGCGTCGATCCGCGTACGGCCTTCAACGAGATGTCCGCCCGCCACATCGACATGGCTCCGGTGCTCGACGGCGGGCAGCTGGTCGGCGCACTGACTCGCAAGGGTGCGCTCCGCTCGACGATCTACGAGCCCGCGGTCGACGCCGACGGCAAGCTGGTGATCGGCGCAGCGGTCGGCATCAACGGTGACGTGCGCGGCAAGGCCGAGGCCCTCCTGGCGATGGGCATCGACGTGCTCGTCGTCGACACCGCTCATGGCCACCAGCAGAAGATGCTCGAGGCGTTGCCAGTCGTCGTGGCAGCCCGTGACGCGCATACCGCCAGCTCCGGTCGACGGGTGCCGGTGGCCGCCGGCAACGTGGTGGCGGCCGACGGCGTACGCGATCTGGTCGCGGCGGGTGCCGACATCGTCAAGGTCGGCGTCGGCCCGGGCGCGATGTGCACGACCCGGATGATGACCGGGGTCGGCCGACCACAGTTCTCCGCGGTGCTCGAGTGCGCGGCCGCGGCCCGCGACCTGGGTGCTCACGTCTGGGCCGACGGCGGTGTGCGCTATCCCCGCGACGTGGCTCTCGCCCTCGCCGCCGGCGCCGCCAGCGTCATGATCGGTTCGTGGTTCGCCGGCACGCTGGAGAGCCCCGGCGACCTCCGCTTCGGCACCGACGGCCGCCCCTACAAGGAGTCCTTCGGCATGGCATCGGCCCGCGCGGTGTCCAACCGCACACGCGACGAGGCCGGCTTCGAGCGCGCCCGCATGGCGTTGTTCGAGGAGGGCATCTCGTCCTCGCGGATGTATCTCGACCCCGACCGGCCCGGCGTCGAGGACCTCATCGACGAGATCACCGCCGGCGTACGTTCGAGCGCCACGTATGCCGGTGCGCGGTCGATCGCCGAGTTCCACGAGCGAGCCGTCGTCGGCCTGCAGAGCCCGGCCGGCTATGACGAGGGTCGGCCGCTGCACGCCAGCTGGTAGTAGCCGGGCGTGTGCTCGTTCCTCGCACACTCATTCCGCGGCT